>JAOUPN010000545.1 GCA_029879905.1 Nitrospira sp.
TCAGGCTAAGATCCTCGGCACCACCGCCCATGTCATCGTGCAGGATCGCATGCGGGACAATATGGACCAGTTTGATCCCGTGATCAAACAAATCCAAGCCGTTCCCGATATCATCGCCGCCACTCCCTTCGTGCTCCGTCAGGTCCTCCTGACCTCGCAATCCGGCGTGCAGGGAATCGTCTTGCGCGGCATCGATCCCAAGCGTGAACCCCTCGTCACCGAACTCGCTCAAAACATGACATCCGGCGAACTGACCGATCTCCTCACCCCCGTCACAGTCAAGCAACCACCGGCTGACGACCCTCAGGGTGAACTGCGGCTCGTCGAGAAGCCCGGTATCATTCTCGGCAAGGAATTGGCCCAACGCCTCGGTGTGTTCCCCGGCGACACACTCAACGTCGTCTCTCCGGTCGGCCCGATCAGCGCCATGGGCATGGTGCCGAAGATCCGTACGTTCGCTGTGATCGGCATTTTCCATTCCGGCATGTACGAATATGACTCCTCACTCGCGTACATCGAACTCGGCGAAGCGCAGAAATTCTTCAACATGGGCGAGAGCGTGTCGGGCATCGAGGTTAAGGTGACGGACGTATTCCGCGCCGACGAAATCGCCCGCAATATCGAGCAAGAATTAGGGTTCGGTCACAGTGCCAGAGACTGGATGCAGATGAACCGTAATCTCTTTTCGGCGCTGAAGCTGGAAAAGACGATGATGTTTTTGCTGCTCGTCCTGATTACGATCGTGGCATCCTTCAACATCGTGAGCACCCTCACGATGATCGTGACGGAGAAACAAAAGGAGATCGCGATTCTCAAGGCGATGGGCGCAACCAAGCGCAGCATCCGTCGCATTTTCATGCTCAACGGTTTGATCATCGGGCTGTCCGGCACGGGGATCGGCATCCCGCTGGGCTATGCGTTTCTGTGGCTGATTCAGACGTTTTGGACGTTCGATGCGAGCGTATATTATATTTCAAAAATTCCCGTGCATGTGTTGGTTGAGGATGTCTTACTCGTCGCCGGGTCGGCTATCCTCATCAGCTTTGCCGCCACTGTCTATCCGGCGAATCAGGCCGCCAAACTTGAGCCGGTCGCGGCCTTACGGTATGAATAGAGTCACGAACTGAGAGATGAGAACCGAGGCCTGAGTCGTCATTCCCGAACCATGATTCACAATTCCGAGCCCAGGTCCTCAACCCTCATCGCTCATCACTGAACATGATTACGGTCACAAATCTTCATAAAACCTTCTCCATGGGAGCCTATGAACTGCCGGTTCTCAAAGGCATAGACTTGGAGATCCAGCGCGGCGAGTTAATCGCGATCGTCGGCGCGTCCGGAGCCGGGAAAAGCACGCTCCTCCACATCATCGGCACACTCGACAAACCCAGCAGCGGTACCGTCACCATCAACGGCCAAGACATATTTCAGATGTCCGACGCCCAACAGGCCGACTTCCGTAACAAACGGATCGGGTTCATCTTTCAATTTCACCATTTGCTCCCGGAGTTCACCGCGTTGGAAAACGCGGGGATGCCGGCGCTAGTCCAGCGGCGCGACCCTGCCTCCGTCGAATCCGATGCGAAGGCACTGCTCACAGAAGTGGGCCTGGGCAAACGCCTGCATCACAAACCGGGTGAGCTGTCCGGCGGCGAACAGCAACGGGTCGCGATCGCCCGGGCGCTGATGCAAAAACCGGATCTGGTGTTGGCGGATGAACCAACCGGCAACCTTGATTCCCATACCGGCGACGCCCTCTTCGGCCTGATGCGCGATTTGAACAAAGCCCGCGGCATTACGTTCATTATCGTCACGCACAACGATAAACTTTCAGCCCAAGCCGACCGAATAGTTTACATGCAGGATGGTATGATCGTCTAAATAATGAACGGTCGATCATGGCAAGGCCGATATTCGTCCGGAGGAGAAGGAAGGCCTCAGTTACGCGCATGAAAGCTCTGACCATTCATACGGTGCTCCTCTCCGCGGCTCTGGCAGGGCCGGTATCTCACGCACTGGCGGTTGAATTCGTGACGGTCGGGCCACGGGCAACAGGCATGGGCGGTGCAGGCGTGGCGGTCACCACGGATGCTCTCGCCACCTATTGGAATCCCGCCGGCTTGGCCATGACCCAAACTGTCGATATTCGTGCACAGGGCAGCGGACTCGCGATCGACCGAAAAGG
>JAOUPN010000133.1 GCA_029879905.1 Nitrospira sp.
GATCAACAATGATTCGGCGTGTGCCTCCGACAGCCATGCCGTTCAAGCCCAATCTGATTCCTGGATTGCTAGTCCCATTCAAAAGCCGTTCGTCATACAGGCCAGCTTCGGGGAATCCCTTGAATCCAACGAGATCATAGATGGAGCCTTTGAAGACGAAGTGGCCGTCGGCTTGCCAAATTTCCACATCGGCGGTGATTCGTCGGCCCCAAGCAGCGAGGGGACCGTCACCGATCTTCAGGTCTTCGATCTGTACAAAGTCCCGCTTCTCCCGTTCGAGCCGTTCTCGCAGTGGGCCACCGAGGAGTTCAGCTTCGTACACGTCTCCGTACTGGTACCCACAACCAAATTGAGCCAGAGCGATGAACAACAGAATCAGGGTGCGCTTCAGCATGATCCCTCCTTCGGTAGCCCAACGTTACCGCCGGATCGGAAATTGAGCAATGAAGTTGCTCAAAATGGTCAATGCTCAATGGCGTGGTGCGGTGAGCCTGTCCTGAGCGCCGTCGAAGGGTTAATCATCCAAACGTCTCAGCTCTCAGTACTCGATTCTCAGCCTTTTGCCCTGGTTGGTTTGGGTCATCTGGTTCATTTGGTTTGTCTGGTGCGTCGGATGTCTCAGTCCTCAGTCCTCGGACCTCAGTCCTCAGTCCTCAGTCCTCGGACCTCAGTCCTCAGTCCTCGGACCTCAGTCCTCGGACCTCAGTCCTCAGTCCTCGGACCTCAGTCCTCAGTCCTCAGTCCTCGGACCTCAGTCCTGGGTCCTCAGTCCTCAATGCGTCATCGTAGGGCTTGATCTTATTGACTTTTCCCCGGTCTCCCCAGTATTCTCCAGTGCTTTCTTAGAGAAGGAGTAGATGCCATGAAAGTCATTTTGCAAGAGACGTTGGATGGAGTGGGCCACCTGGGGGATCTCCTCAATGTGGCCGACGGATTTGCCCGAAATTACTTGTTGCCGCGCGGCAAGGCGGTTCAGGCCGACAGCCGCAGCATCAAGGCTTTTGAGCATGCCAAGCGTGTAGCGGCGGAGAAGGCCAAGAAAGAAAAGCTGGAAATCGAAACCCATGCCAAGAAGCTCTCGGCGGTCTCGTTGACCATGGAGATGCAGGCGGGCAAGGACGACAAGCTCTTCGGCTCCGTCACGACCAAGGATATTGCCGAGGGATTGGCTGCCCAGGGCTTCACGGTGGATCGCCGGAAAATTCAGCTGGCGCATCCGGTCAAGGAGTTGGGCACGGTCAAGGTGGCGATCAAGATGCCCCGCGATGTGACGGCGACGGTGACGGTGAACGTGGTGAAGAAGCAGGACGCGCAGGAATCGTCTGAAGTGCCGGAATCACAGGAATCTGAGAAGGCAGAAGAAGAGACATCGGCCTAATCTGGGGTGAAGGGACAGGACATGATCGAGGGAATTGGATCGCTGGATGCGCTGAAACATGCAGACCCCGATGTCTTTGCCGCAATTGAAGCGGAAGAAGCCAGGCAGCGTGACAAGCTGCTCTTGATTGCTTCGGAGAACTTTGCCAGCCCGGCAGTGTTGGCGGCACAGGGTTCTGTGCTGACCAACAAGTATGCGGAGGGGTATCCGAGCCGACGGTATTATGGTGGGTGTCAGCATGCCGATACGGTAGAAAACCTGGCGATTCAGCGTTGCAAGGAGATCTTCGGCGCCGAGCACGTCAATGTGCAGCCCCACTCCGGTTCCCAAGCCAACATGGCCGCGTACCTCTCGGTGTTGAAGGCGGGCGATACGATTCTCGGCATGGACTTGGCCCAAGGTGGGCATCTGACGCATGGGAGCAAAGTCAATTTTTCCGGCATCCTCTTTCGCGTCTTTTCCTACGGTGTGGACCGCCAAACGGAACGGATCGATTATGATGCCGTCCAGAAAATCGCCGAGGAATGCCGCCCTCGCATGATCGTCGTCGGTGCCAGCGCCTATGCCCGTACCCTGGATTTCCCCAGGTTTCAGCAAATAGCCAAATCAGTCGGCGCCTATCTCTTGGTCGATATCGCGCATATCGCCGGTCTTATCGCCGCCGGGCTGCATCCCAATCCTGTGCCCTATGCGGATTTTGTCACAACGACGACGCATAAGACGCTACGTGGGCCTCGCGGTGGAGTCACGATGTGCAAGGCCGAGTATGCGAAGGCCGTCGATAAGCTGGTGTTCCCCGGTTTGCAGGGCGGACCGTTGATGCACGTGATTGCCGCCAAAGCCGTCGCCTTTAAAGAAGCGTTGGACCCATCGTTCAAGCGCTATCAGCAACAAGTCTTGGTCAATGCCAAAGCGTTGGCTCAGGGGCTGATGGATCGCGGATACAAGATTGTGTCGGGCGGTACCGATACGCACCTGATGCTGGTGAATCTGACGAATAAGGGAATCACGGGCAAGGAGGCCGATGCCGCGCTCGATGCAGCCGGGATCATTCTGAACAAGAACGCCGTTCCCTATGATGAAAAGCCGCCGGCCGTAGCCAGCGGTATTCGGATGGGGTCGCCGATCGTATCGACGCGAGGCATGGGGGAATCGGAGATGGCGCAGATCGTGGAATTGGTCGATCGCGTACTTCAACATCGGCAAGACGCTGCAGTGCTGGAAGATGTTCGTCTCCAAGCGAAGGCGTTGTGCAATAAGTTCCCCATTTTTCACACCTACTGACGAACCTGCATCAAGAGGCATGGACGCCGCCGGTGAAATGTCCGTTCTGCGATGAGCTGGAAGACAAGGTGGTTGATTCGCGCATGGCGAAGGAAGGCGAGGTCATCCGCCGCCGCCGCGAATGTATCGGATGTCGCCGCCGCTACACGACGTATGAACGGGTAGAAGAGATCCTGCCTGTCGTGGTCAAGAAGGACGGTCGCCGTGAGACGTTCGATCGCGGCAAGATTTTGTCCGGCCTGAAAAAAGCCTGTGAAAAGCGGCCGATCAGCATGGCCACAATAGAGGCGGCTGCCGACCGGCTCGAAAAGCGTATTCAAGAACTGGGCGACAATGAGATCCAAAGTCAGGTGGTAGGCGAGGAAGTCATGAGGGAGTTGAGTCAGTTGGATCAAGTCGCCTATGTCCGGTTTGCATCCGTGTATCGAGAGTTCAAGGACATCGACCAGTTCATGGATGAGCTCAAGACTCTGGCGCAGCAACGCCGCGACCGCTGAACTTCGGCGCTCAAGTCTGGCGTGCACTCTCCGCCGCTTCCGTTACGTACATTCGCTGACATAGACAGCCGGGGTTGTTCTTTCGACTGAGCCGAATCCCCAGGCTGTTTCACCATCGTTCGCTCGCGTGAACAGGGTGCACGGAGCGCCGAGAACATGGCACGACCCCGAACTCAGAAGATCCGCAAAAAGACGGCACAGGCCGGCACCACCAACGTCGCGATGATCGGCGCGGGACGGGGCGGCACGGCCTTGATGGAAATCTTCGCGGATGATCCGCTCGTCCAAATTGTCGGGGTGGCCGAGGTCGATTCACAGGCGCCGGGAGTGGATCTTGCCGAGCAACTGGGGATTCCGGTCACCCGAGACTATCGGAAGTTGCTGGACATGGAACGGATCGATTTGATCATCGACGTGTCGGGCAATGCCGAGGTCTGGCATTCGCTCCAGGACTTCCACCGAATGGGCGTGACGGTGATCGGAGGCGCCAGCGCCAAGTTTATGTGGGAGTTGATCGAAGCCCGCATTCGCGCGACCGGTGAGATCGAAAAGACGCTCAACAAGTATCAGTCGCTGTACAGACTGTATGTGAAGGAGACCGGGGCGGTGGTGACCGAAGAACGTACCCGCATCGCCTGTGAAATCCACGACGGCTTGGTGCAGAGTTTAGCCGGCGTCAACTTCAAGCTCGATTTGTGTCAGCAGCTCGTACGAAAAAATCCGAAAGCCGGCCTTGCGACCATCAAGGAGACCAAAGCGCAGTTGAAACTGGCGATTCAGGAAGCCCGCCAGGTGATCTTCAATCTGCGGCCGCTGCATTACGATAAAATGGAGCTCATCAACGCCCTGACGAACTATTTCAAATCGTATGAGACGAAGACGCATATTGCGACACACTTCTCCGTCACGGGCGACGAGCGGATTTTATTCCCTCGAACCAAAATCTTTCTCTTTCGCATTATTCAAGAAGCGCTGAATAATGTGGAAAAACATGCAAAGGCCGACCGGGTCGGAATCAAGCTGGACATCGATGTGGATATGTTACGCATTACCATCACCGATAACGGCATCGGGTTCGATATGGAGACCGTCTTGCGCGATCCGGAAAAGTGGGACCATTTCGGGATTAAGGGGATCTTGGAGCGGGCGCGGCTGGTCGGCGGGGAAGGACGCGTGGAGTCGAAAAAAGGGAAGGGCACGAAGGTTGTCGTCGAGGTGCCGTTGGTCGATCGAAAGAAGAAGGGGGATAAGAGCAATGGAAAAAATTAAGGTCTTGATCGCCGATGATCATCGTGTCGTGCGGGAAGGCTTGGTGGCCATCCTCAAGACCAAGGAAGATATCCATGTCGTGGGGGAGGCTCAAGACGGGATCGAGGCGATTGAGAAGGCCCGCCTACTGATGCCCGACGTGATTTTGATGGATGTGAGTATGCCGCGAATGGGCGGGGTCGAGGCGACGAGACAAATCAAGCGTGAGTTCCCGCATATCGGCATCGTGGCGTTGACCATGTATGAAGAACAGCAATATATCTTCGACTTAGTGCGTGCAGGGGCGACCGGTTATCTCCTGAAAGATTCTGAATCATCGCAGATCATTGCCGCGATTCGAGCCATTTCTCGTGGTGAATCGCTCATCCAACCATCGGTTGCCAGCAAGATCTTGGCGGAGTTTTCCTTGATGGCGCAAAAGAAGGGAAAAAAGCCGGCCTGGGCCGAACATGACTTAACGGAACGAGAAGTCACCGTTTTGCGGTTGGTGGCTGACGGGAAGACGAACAAGGAAATCGCGAACAACCTCGACTTGAGCGAGAAGACGGTGAAAAATCACGTTCGCAATATCTTTCACAAGCTGCAAGTGTATGATCGCACCCAAGCCGCCATCCTGGCGATCCGCAAGGGCCTCATCGAACTCGATCCGCGTCCGTAGTGTGTGCGTCGCCAGGTGAGCCGACTCGGTTGATCCATTCTGTGCGTATGCACCGGGGGGCCTGATTGATATCACGGGCTACAAACCCTGCAAGATGTTCCTGCGGGGGTACTTCAACGAGATAGGGCAAGATTTTGGATCGGCAGGATGAGTCTTGGCTCTCAATACTCACCTGAGCCTCCTCCTGCGCCATTCGTTCATGAGGATTTTTCCTGGAACGCGGTAAGGTTTCAGCCTCAAGGCGAGTAAATTGCCGGGTCAACAGGCTCATCTGCAGGGGGAGGGGCCTGTCTCTGCCAGGGGATATTGGAAGGGATGAATTTGTAAGTCATTGATTATATTGGTATAATTATTATATTCCCGAGAGGTGTTCTCGTGGGGATGGTTCGTGGTAAGATTCACCGCTGCTTTCTTTACGCCATGGACTCTCTCTCCTGGCGAAAAGGAACATAGGGGAGGTGATGTGGCCATCATCTCCCCTTTTCTTTGCCGCTCACCATCTTCATCGGTCTGACCTCATCATTCCGGGTCTGTCGTTGTCCCGTCTGCACGGACAGTAAGGTGTCCCGCGACACTTTGCAGACGATTTTGTGAGAACTCCCGCCTCAGCGCCGGGTTGCTGCTTGAAATGTGTTCCTGCTGAGCGAATCTTTCAGCTGTTTCCCGTCAATTACTCCTCCTCCATTGCCGTTGGCGCAAATTCCTCCCTCATCCTCACGGCCAGCTCGTCCTTCCGCCTTCTCGCGACCCATGCCGCACTGCTAGCCGGACTTCGCTGTAAAGACATCGATTCCGGCCCACACTTCGGCGGGTTTTCGCCCGTGCAAGTGATCATGGGGGTGGTCGTGATTGTACCAGGCGCGAATGCTTGTCAGCTTGTCGTCAAGGTCCTTGTCGCCTGTCAGCCGTTCCTCCCTCAAGTCCTGTTTGATCGTTCCGATAAACCGTCCGCCACAGCAATTGATTAGAGTGATGGCGAGATCTAGCCATTGGGCTCGCCCAAGGGCAGATTCAACCCGACCATTTTGTTGAGGAGACTGTCCGGTATAGACCGTTCTACTGCGGCGAATGATCCACGGCCATCTGCTTTGTTCTCAGCCCAAAACACTCCTCAATGTATTCCGGTGAATGCACCTCCGGTTGTTCTGGACCTGCGGCCTCGCATCTGTCCGCGCCTCCTTCGCCTCTTCACGAAGGTTATGCCGGACGGGCTCCTAGGACACCCTGGCTCAATCTGCTGCTGCCGAATGCCGAGCAGCCATAACCCGACCTGAAACATGCGTGAGACGAACACCGCGTTATTGTCCGTGCGGATGAACTGCGGAGAGCCGTATTGTCTCACCGCCTGCGCGAGTTTCTACCACAATGTCCACGATGACTTGTCCGCGATGCGCTGTAAGTGCCGACAGGCCGACTGGCATGGTCCACGATGGCGATGGCCAGATGTCGGTGGCCGTACTCATCCGCCTTCGTCAACAGATCACAGCCCCAGACGCGATTGTTGGGGATCGGACGCGGCACGCGATGTTTTAGTTTCCGTCGTGCATGCAGGATTGTGTATTGATGTGTGCGGCAGGTGTCCGCAACGTAGGTCTTGCTCACGGTCATCTGTCGGCGAGCGGCCGGCGCCGTTCCATCGTACCTTCCGTCTCCATCCAAAAAAAGGAGAGCACACCTGAATCGCTCTGAACGCGCTATCCCCCTAGATGGCAGGACACAAATGGAGGGACCCACATGGGGGGAAGTCGAGGGAGCGGGGTGGAGGTAAAAAACGCATAGGATGGAATGCCATGGGGTGTTGTCGCTGACGATCTCAGAGGGGACTGCGTACCAGTCAGGACAGCAGGGGAGTCGAAGAATCTTACAAGTCGAATAAAAACCGGAGGGCATCTTTGATCTGAGCCAGGACGTCCGCTGGGAGCTGGCCCAGCTTGCGTTCAAGGTGCGGTTCGACGAGCGCGCCAATACCGTGAACATTGACCACCGAGGCCTGATCGAGGAACGGGAGATGCCCCACCGGTACCTCATAGCGGCTGCCCCGGTGCGGCGTGGTCAGCGGGGCGTACACCAGGAGGGCGCGAGGGGCGTCGGGATCATATCGGGAGACCACGACGACCGGGCGTAATTTGGCCGCCAATCTCAGATCAGCCAGCCAGATCTCCCCTTGGTGTAGCGTTCATCGAGGGTGTCGAGTACGTGCTGGACGGCTTTCCGGGAGGGCAGGAGATCGAGCGCGTTGGCGTCGGCCTTCGCGATGACGTCACGTACCAGTTGCTCGACCTGTGCCGCAATCTCCGGATTCCAGGTAGCAAGTTTTTTGTCGAGTTGTTCCGCAAGCTGTGTCATGGCGAGTACGCTAACACCGTTGCGCCTGATGCGCAAGCCGAACATAAATCACGAGACGAGGAGATGCGAATCACGAGCGACGCGGACGCTCGGCTCGCTCCACCGCCGCCTCGGCGGCGATGCAACCCGAAAGGGGGCCAGATCTTTCAATCCGATATATTCTCGTCGCGCCTCTATCTTTGACTCATCCTTCCGGGTCAGATAGTCGTGTGTGACTCTCTCGAGTCCTTTCTTGCTTTCCGTGCCGAACCCCGTAGAATTTGTATCTATATTTGATCGGCCCGGCTGGTTTTGACGGGAGGGGGCTGTGTAATTGAAAGGCCTGCCCCGCTTTGTCCTTGGCATCAACAGGCATGGATTCATACAATAAGTGCAACTGTCCCGTCTGCGCGGACAGTGAGGGGTGGCGTGGTGTGTGGCTAACAGATTTCGTGAGTCATTCCGTCTCAACGAGCCATTGTGATCGGAACTCTGTTCCTGCTGAGTGAATCTTTCGGCTTTTTCCCGTCAGGTGCTCCTTCTTCGTTGCCGCGTATACAGACGGGATCCTTATCCTTATGGACAGATCGTCGTTCTTCTTCTCCTGCCCCTAGCCTCTCCACGTTAGCTGGGTGTTGGGTCAAAGAGATCGACTTGAGCCCAAGTCGGATGCCAGTGTCGCTACCATGTTTGGGACACAATCGCATTCCCAATGATGCAAAGCCGTATTACCCACCCTGTTAGAGAAGCCCAACCATGTGGTGATGACCAGGTGAATGACTGAGGCCAAGCAGGGGAGGAAGTCGGTGACGGAGACGGCTGGCATGCGGCTGTCGTGGAAGGGCTCGAAATCATTTTCATTGACCACGAAGCAATACACGGAGGGATTGTCGCGAGTAGATCGCGGAGGGGGCAGTCTTGCTCATCGCAAATCATGGTCGGGGTGAGGACGGAGGTATGAAGTCATCGCGCAGTCATAGATCCGCAAGAAACGCGTCAGGCATGATCGCAGAGATGTTTACTCTATCAATATGGTGTGTACTGCGATGGAGGGTGAGAAAGATGTGAGTGTAAAGTGATGAGGAGGCGTCGTGGCCGACGCCTCCTCACAGTGAGGCTACTTCTTCTTCGCGGCCTTCTTGGCTGCTGGCTTCTTGGCCGCTGCCTTCTTGGCTGCCGGTTTCTTGGCTGCGGGCTTCTTGGCCGCTACCTTCTTGGCTGCCGGTTTCTTGGCCGCCGCCTTCTTAGCGGGCTTCTTGGCCGCTGCTTTCTTCGTTGCCATGTGCACTCCACCTCCCTTCA
>JAOUPN010000546.1 GCA_029879905.1 Nitrospira sp.
GGCCTGCACGATATATGTGCCTTCTTCGATGCATGCACTGTCCGGAAGCTTCGAAAGGAGTACGAATCCTTTCCGCAACCTGAGTTGAGTTCGGTCGAAGGCATGTTGGAATTCCAGCTTGCCCTTCTCGCTTCGCGAATCTGCTCCGACTATGCCATAAGCAACAGTTTCTACGCTGAACATGCAGAGGGTTTCAGGCGGCAACTCTCGCGGGTGCTGATACGCAATGACTTCACGGATGAGATCAATTGGCTGGCAGCCCGTGATGCAATGAGCACATTGCTTGAGAGGAACTTTAAGAGTCGTTACGATGGGTTGGCCACCCAGCATGGTTCGTTTTATCGGGCTTCGCGCCTCGCCAACGAGGCTCTGTGTATCGCCAAGTGGATCATCTCTGATGGGTTGCAACGCCCACTGTCAAGGACCACCAGCCAGATCGGGCGCGACTTCGAGCAGTCATGCGGGGCTAGACTCAATGAGTTGGGCTTTGAGGTCGAGTACACGAGCACTTCGGGTGACTTCGGATGTGACATCGTCGCCACAAAGGACGGTCTCAGATACGCTGTACAGTGCAAGGGTCGAGAGATGACCGCAGGGGTCACAGCGGTCCAAGAAGCGGCAGCTGCTCGATCGCATTACAAGACTGACTACGCAGTGGTCATATCGCAAAGCGGATATACGAAGGCAGCCAGAGATCTCGCCGCTTCTACGCGGGTGGTCTTAGTGACTGATTCTGGAGTGGCAGATGTTGAGGCATTGGCTAGATCCCTTGAGTCGACTTGAACGTTGGCATCCGTCTAACAATCGCTTACAAGCGACTGCAAATAGCCTCCGCTCGTGCCTCACTCCGGATATCGGCGGCGCCTGAAGCGTGGGGTTGGTTTGCATCCAGACTCGGATCAAAACTACCGATGCGTGCGAAGGACATTACACTTGTGCTCAAGCCCACCTCACACCAGCCCATTCCAGCCAACTCCAGCCAAGAATGTGATTTTATCTAAACCATTGATGGAATTGGCCTGAGTGAGCCTGAGTAAGCTGGAGTAGGATAACTCAAAGGCTTCCTAAACCACGGGTCGGCTGTCCACAAAACCCCTAAAAGCCCAGATTTTGAACGGCACGAAATTTCGACCTGTCAGGGAGAGTCATTCACTGTCCTTAAATCGGACACATCGTGGACAAGTCTGAAGGCTAGTCTTACCTTCTGGTAAGGAGCAGCACTATCAACATAGCTTGTCCAGAGAGTTTCAACATCCTCTGACGTATATCCTTCCTCCTCAATATCAAGCATCAGGTATCCTTGGATGAATCCCCAAATCATAGGATTCTCTTCTGATTCACTGATGACCTGCTCAATTGCGTCCAATTCCACACTAGTTCGCTGAAGGGTACCCTGTAACTCCGTCGTCAATTCTGTGATCTCAGTATCAGAAACTCCATTTTCCGAATTCAGTCTCACCGCCAGATTGGCAAAGTATTTCCTGAATTCAGACAGACAGCCCGACTCCTTTAGCTTGAGAATTAAAGATGGGTCATTGAAATAGAGAAACCGCAGTTTGTTCTTATTGAACACCTCACAGAACGATTTCCAACGATCGATAGGTTGTCGCTTTGCCCTAGTATAATCGTTCATCCGTACTACTAAAGAGGTTAATGGAACCGCCCCAAGAAGGCGACACAGAATCAAGCTCATTTCGAATCCTGCTCCGCTCCGCACCAATTTTAAGTAACCTGATTTATCCTCCTCGGTAAACGTTCGATCCACCGCAATTGGGTCCCTGGCACGCTCTCTCAAGTTGATTTTTATAAATGCATCTACCTTCTCAGGTGACAATTCAGGTAAACTCTGTTTCAGTATGTCGCGCTGTGCCGTTTCTGGCAGCCTCCTGATATAACGAAGTAGGGTCGCCTTTTGCCGTCCCTGCATTTCCTCAATTTCTTCATGCTCTTCCGGTGTGAATTGTCTCTTGCGCTTCTTGTCTGCTACCTTTAACAGATCCCATTTGAACTTAGGATTGAAATCGGAAGGATCTGGCACAAACCCGACCTGTTCAGTTTCAATCCAAGGAGACAGGAAAATTAAGAGGTACACCAATTTCAGGAGATCTCCTTCGTACTGCTGGGGATGCTTGATCGGGTTCATTTCCTCATTAATTGACCAGGGGTTCACA
>JAOUPN010000547.1 GCA_029879905.1 Nitrospira sp.
TCGATCAGCTCGGTCGCATCGTTTCCATCTTCGGGAAACAATGATATCCCGATACTGCACCCGATATTGACGGTCGCCTTGTCGGTTTCGAATGACGGGGCGAATACTCTATAAATTTTCTCAACGATCCGTCTTACGTCTTCGCGAGAACCAATATGGTAAAGAACGACAACAAATTCGTCTCCACCCAGACGGGCGACCACATCGTGTTCGCGAACACAGGATATCAAACGTTTCGATACCTGTTGAAGAATGAGGTCTCCCGTCATGTGGCCGTAAGTGTCGTTGACCGGCTTGAATCCATCCAAGTCGATAAATAGCACCGCCAGGTTATGTTTTGGAAGGCGTCGTTCATTTAGAGCTTGGGATAGGCGTTTCTTGAGAAGCGTGCGATTGGGAAGACCGGTGAGGAGATCATGATCGGCTTCATAGCGAGCGTTTTCCTCCTCCAGTTTTTTCTCAGTGATATCGCTGAACACGCTGATGAACTTTGAAATTTCGCCATTGGCGTCGCGGATCGCGGAAATCGTATTGTGTTGGGCGTAGTCTTCTCCGTTTTTCCGCTGGCTCCAGATGTCACCTTGCCAAAAGTCGTTGCTTTGAAGCGATTTCTTCATATTAGAGAAAAATTCTTCCGATTGGTGGCCCGATAACAGGGAGATGGGGTCTTGTCCAATCATGTCCTCTTCCGTATAGCCGGTGATCGTTGTGAAAGCGGGATTGACCATTTCGACATGGTTCTTCGCGTCCGTCGCCATCATGGCATCGGCGGAAGCCTCGAACACGATGGAGGCCATCTGTTGATATCGCTCGGCCTCCCGCCGGGCGGTGAGGTCGTGAACGAGCACCTGGGCGGCAAGGTCGCCTTCGCTTGCGGCGGAAAAGGCCGCGAGTTCCACGTTCACGAAATTTCCATCGGCGTTCTTCAGGTTCGCTTCCAGAAATTCAACTTCCTGGTGGTTGTTCCGCATTGCCGCATCGATGGCGACGCCGATGCGGTCCCGGTCTTCGTCTTTCAAGAAGTCCTTGAAATCTCCGCTCAGAACAGTGTTTGCTCCATCGCCGCCAAGCATCCGAACCATTGCCGAGTTGGAGAACGTGATCCCCTTATCCGTTTGGATGAAGATGCCGTCCGGGGACGCCTCGACCAGCGAGCGGTATCTTTCCTCGTTTTTCTTGAGGGACTTCTCCGCCCGCCGACGTTCGGTGATCGCCGCGCTGGCCTTGCCCAGGGTCCATAATAGGGCGATCAGAAGACCAACGGCGGCGGCAGCCATGGTGGTCGACGAAACGAACAAAAGACGATCCATTTTCGTTAAACGATCGGTAACGTCATAATAAATTTCAAATGCACCGGCGAATTCACTGTCTGCTTTGCCGGTTTTGAAGAGGGGAACATATGTTTCCACCACATCTTTGGTGGCGACCTGCCCCTCCAGGGTTTTTTCCTCCTTTCTGACGACTTCGGTGAAAACGTTTCCCTTCACCACATGTTCCAGAAAATATGGATGCTTATTGATTGCGCCGATGTCCTTCTGTTCGGTCGAGAACAGCGTCTCGCCAGACTTGGAGAATATCTTGAGCTTCATCAGGCCGAGCGATCGCGTGATGTCGCCGGTCCCCTTTACGAACTCGGAAGAAATGGAGTCTTTGGTCAATCCATCCGGCCCCATCGTAAGTTGTAACGACAGGAATTCCCCGACGCGGACCGCCGTATCCTCGGTATTCTTGATGATGGAGTTGACGAAGAGGGGGTAGATAAAGAATCTGTCGATGACGGGAAAGAGGACTGCGACAGATACCGCGAGGAACAGGATGTTCCTTAGGAATTTTATTATTAGTATGTCTCGTAGGAAGGATACGATTTTCATCCGAGATTACAGATAACCTTCAGGTTGACGGCAATTTTACCCATTTTCCGCCACCATTGAAACCGTTATCCTTCCGTGGCCATCGGACAGTCAGATTTTGAAGATATGACCGTGCTCACAAAATTGACCGCGTTCACAAACTCGGTTGACTCGTTTGTTCAACTTTCACAAGTACATCTCCATCCTTCATTCTTCTCCAAGAATTTCCTCGGACTGCACCGGAACGGATTTTGACCGGCTTCTCGCGTGGCGTCGTCAGCGGCCTGTGTTTTAATTTCTTCGTTAAGGCCGTGCCGG
>JAOUPN010000549.1 GCA_029879905.1 Nitrospira sp.
AGTGGGGGGAGTTCCAGACCTTCTCGCTCAGCTCACGGGAAAGTTGTTCGGAGTGTTTCTCAATGAGCCGCACCAACCGGCCAGCTAGCATAGGACACCTCCATCCAGAACTAAGGTTATTAAAGGGAATCAGTTGATTCCCGAACGGGCTGAAAACATTACAGGATTCAAGGTATAGACGTCAAATGTGTACATAATAGCCGTGAGGTGGTTCATACCCGCGGATGGCCTCGCTCCACGTGCAAGGATTCTTCGTCGGAAAGGAGTTTTTGGGGCTAGAGGTATGTGATCGTGAGAGTCTACAACCATGGAGTAATACTTCATGGAATATTTGTAAGTATATAAGAATATGGATAGATTTATAGATTTGCGCTTGCTGGTGCTATCGGCTTTTCTGGAGAGTTTCGTGAGAGATCGCCTCATTCCGGCATGCGTTGTGATGAGACATACACTCGGATTCTGCAATTGACCACCGGCCCACTTGTCATTCCTGCGTGTGTCTGGCGGGTATCCATGAAATCCGGAATATCCGGATACCCGCTTTCGTGCCGGAGACGCAGGTATGAACAGGTTTCTCTATCACTGCGTCATGTTCCCATCGTGCAAGGCGTTGTGACTCCTCGCGCATGATTGCATCGTTGAATTCCAGAAATGGGGATAATCGGCCTGGACATAGGACTCTGGTGCCTTGCACTTACTCCGGCCATTTGCTATCCTTCGCCCGCTTTTTAGGGCCAACCTACACTGTATAGCCTTCGATTCCAAGGAGCATACCATGGGTAGCATTAAGCGGGCGTTGATCAGCGTGTCGGATAAAACAGGTGTTGTCGAGATGGCCAAGGGGCTTGAGGCGCTTGGCGCGGAAATTCTATCGACCGGTGGAACCGCGAAGGCCTTGCGCGATGCGGGTGTGCAGGTGAAGGATGTGGCGGCCTATACGGGATCACCGGAGATTCTTGACGGTCGGGTAAAAACACTTCACCCAAAAATTCACGGTGGGTTGCTCGGTCGCCGATCTGTCCCGGCCCACGTCGAGCAGATGGCGGAGCATAATATCGGCCCGATCGATGCCGTGGTGGTGAACCTGTATCCGTTTGAAGCGACCATTGCCAAGCCGGATTGTCGTTTCGAAGACGCGATTGAGAATATCGATATCGGTGGTCCGTCGATGCTGCGGTCTGCGGCAAAAAATCATGAGGATGTTCTGGTGGTCGTCGACCCGGAGGATTATACGAGAGTTCTGGAGGCTGCAAAGGCAAACGCGGTGAGCGGTGAACTGCGGCGTGAATTGGCGAAGAAGGTGTTTCAACATACCGCGCGCTACGACAGTTTGATCGCCGGATATCTCGAGAAACAGACGGAGGGCGGAGAGGTGAAGTTCCCCAAGCTCCTGTCGTTGCAGTTTGAGTTGGCGGAAACGCTCCGTTACGGCGAGAACCCGCATCAGCAGGGAGCCTTCTATCGTGAACTCACGTCCGGTGAGCCGTCTGTCTCACGCGGAAAGATTCTCCACGGCAAGGCGATGTCCTACAACAATTTTTTGGACGCGAATTCCGCACTCGAATTGGCGAAAGAATATGATGAATGCGCCGTCGCGATCATCAAGCATAACAACCCCTGCGGCGTAGCCTTGGGAGGGACACCGGTTGAAGCGTACGTCAAGGCGCGGGAGACCGATCCGATTTCGGCCTTCGGGGGAGTGATCGCCTTCAACCGGCCGGTCGATTTGGCGGCGGCGAAGGAAATTACCTCGACCTTCGTCGAGGTCGTCATCGCGCCGGGATTTGCAGAGGACGCACTCACAGAATTGAAGCGCAAGAAGGATTTGCGGTTACTCGATGTCGGCGCACTCACGAAGGTCGGTCAGCACGGGTATGACCTGAAGAAACTTGTCGGTGGATTGATCGTACAGGATCGTGACCTTGGCGTATTGACCGATCTCAAGGCCTTGAAGGTGCCGACGGTTCGAACGCCGACCGAAGAGGAGTATGCCGCCTGCGCCTTTGCCTGGAAAGTCTGTAAACATGTGAAGTCCAATGCCATCATCTATGCCAAGCCTGGCCAGATCGTCGGTATCGGCGCCGGCCAGATGAGCCGGATTGATAGCGTCAAGCTGGCGGCGATGAAGGCGCAAATGCCTGTAAAGGGTTGTGTTA
>JAOUPN010000548.1 GCA_029879905.1 Nitrospira sp.
CGCCTGTTACAGCGCCACACAAAAGTGCCTGAGCTGTCCACCGGGACTGGCTCCGTTTACCTTGAGCCAACGCGCCGTATCGGTCATAAAGGAACGCCGTACCCCCTGCTCAAGCTGGTATCTGGACATGAGCCTTGTTGCGGAGTACTGGAGCGACAGGAGTCGTGCCTATCATCATACCGCCCCGATTTCGATGCTCTATGCCTTGCGGGAAGCGCTCCGTCTTGTCGAAGAGGAAGGGAATGCCGCCCGTTACGCCCGACATCAACTCAACGGCGACGCACTCACAGCCGGGCTCATGGCCATCGGCTTTCATCCGCTGCCTGCCGAAGGGCAGCGGCTTCCGATGCTCAGTTGTGTGACCGTTCCCGACCACATTGATGAGGCCGCCGTACGGGCACAACTACTGAATCGATTCGACATTGAAATCGGTGGAGGGCTGGGCCCCTTGAAGGGGAAAGTCTGGCGCGTCGGCCTGATGGGTGAGTCCTGCACGGAAGATAACGTGCTGACGCTTTTGAATGCGCTTGAAGAACTCGGTATTCGCGCCGGGTGGGTATCTACCCCTGGCCTGTCCGTACAGGCAGCGACAGAAGTCTATCAGACTGCGAAACAATATTAATTCGACCAGGTAGAACCTCACGATAATGAAGAGTCTCAACCTCACACAGAAAATCTCGCAGGATACTCAAAAAGGCCGTCCTCGATCCGTGAGCGGTGAAAAATCGGGGAATGTGCAGCCCGTAGCAAGTCTTCTCTCCACCTTTTACGTCTCACGTTTCACCTTTCACGACTTGGGAGAACGACGCTGGCGGACGTTTTCAGCATCCTGCTACAGTCGGAGGCCGTAGCCCATGATCATTGCTATCCACCACACCCGTATTCTTGATGGAGTCGGAGCCCTACTCGAACAGGCTACCCTGCTTATCCGTGGCTCAAAAATTACGGCAGTCGGCCCCAGCCGTCAGATCACAATTCCAAAAGGCGCGATTAGGATTGATGGGCGAGGATTGACGGTGATGCCGGGCCTGATCGACTGCCATGTCCACTTATGTCTGGGAGGAGAGCCGGACGTGGTGGATGCGGTCCAGTCGGAAAATCCCCTCTATATACTCTTGAAGTCCGCACGCCACGCCAGAATGACCGTGGAAGCCGGTATTACCACGGTACGCGATGTCGGCTCGTGTGATCACTCGATCTTCACACTCAAACGTGCCATCGACGGCGGAATGATGCCGGGCCCACGCATCGTGGGCGCAGGCCTTGCCATCTGCATGATCGGCGGCCATGGACGCTTTATCGGACAAGAAGTCGAGGGAGTCGACCAAGTCAGACAGGCCGTAGCGGCTCAAGTTGCGGCAGGGGCCGACGTCGTGAAAGTGATCGCATCAGGCGGTGTGTTGACGCCCGGCACCTCGCCTGACGAGGCGCAGATGACCCCTGAAGAACTCCGCGCCGCCGTGGATGAGGCGAAGCAGGCAGGAAGAAAAGTCGCAGCCCATGCCCATGGCGTCTCAGGCATGCGCAATGCGATTCGTGCCGGAGTCCATTCCATCGAACATGGGACGTTGATGGACGACGACACGGCCGGCCTCTTTGTAGAACATGGTGTCTATATGGTTCCCACGCTATCCGCCTTAGCAACGACTGCCGCCGGTCGTCGTGGGTGCGGCATTCCGGATAGCGCACTCGACAAGGCCAAGGCGATGACCAAACGTCATCAAGCCAGTTTCAAGCTCGCTCACCGCCGAGGCCTCCTGATCGCTATGGGGACCGACGCCGGGACACCGTTCAACTATCATGGGGACAACGCGCAGGAACTCGACCGCATGGCGGCGCTCGGCATGTCTCCTATGGAGGCGATCATCGCCTCCACATCGGCGGCCGCACGGTTGATCGGCATACAGAAACAAGTCGGAACGATCGCGCGCGGAAAGGTTGCGGATCTCTTGATCATCGACGGGAATCCGCTCAGAAAAATTGAAATTCTACGAAATCGCAGCAGAATCGCAGGTGTCATGCAGGGAGGAAAGTTTGTGGCAGGGCCCCTCGCTGAGAAGCGGTAAAGGGTAAGGGGTGAAGGGTCAGGGGGTGAATAGCCAAATGGTATAACAGAGGCCTTTCTCTCCTTACGCCTTACGCCTTACGCCTAACCC
>JAOUPN010000550.1 GCA_029879905.1 Nitrospira sp.
GAACGTGTCGTCGATCCGTTCGCGAATAGCACCGAGCTTTTTCAGGGTTCCGACGGCGATGCTGCAAACCGCCGGTTGGCCCATGGCGTCGATAAAGGCGTCGATGGAACGCGGGTCCAAAAGTTGGTCCAGCATCGTCGCCGCCGCCACTTGCTTGTCCGGATCAGCATCCTTCAGCATATCGCATAACGGACCTACGGCGGTCGGAATCGCCCCGATCAGATGCGTCAACTGCTGCTTGGCTTCTCCTTCCTGAATGCCGGGAAGTAAAGCCACGAGAGCTGTCGCCGTGTCCGTATCGAGCATCCCCGCCATCTGTTCCAGCGCCGTGGCACCGGCCTTGCGGACGGTGGCGTCATCATGACCGAGGAGATCGACGAGCGCGACACCGGCCTCCGGGTCTTTGATCCGCGCCAGCATTGCCGCCGCTTCTTGTATCAAATCCGGAGCCCCGGAACGAAGCACCCCTATCAGGGCCTGAACCGCGCGCGGGCCGCCGGCCACACAGGCCGCAGTGGCGCGCATGCGCCGCCATTCCTCTTCGTGGGTCAACTCTGTAACCAGTGTCTCGATCGGTTCTTTCGCCATCGTTCACTCAATCGTCAACGTGTATTATCAAGAATTTACGGGGTACGTCCCCCTCTCCAACCTACCGATGTCAGTGTTTCTTTCACGTGATAGCGCACATTCTCATCTTGCGACCCTGCCAGTATGGGAAGCAGCCACGGTACCGATTTGGCCCCGAATCGCGATAACGCTTCTGCGGCCTCTGTTCTTGTATATGTCGACTGCAATGCCGCTGCCAGCGTCGGTATTGCCGATTCATCTCCAATCGCACCCAATGCCCGCACCGCAGCGGCTTGAGTGACAATTTCTTCAGTCCATTGATCTCCACAGCCCGTGACCGCACGTGTCGTCGCGGGGAGATCGATGCCTTTGACGACATCAATCAGCGCCGGTACCGCCCGACGGTCGCCGATGCGCCCGAGTGCTTCGACGGCCAATGTGCGAAGCCCCGGTTCTTTTCGCATGGCCGTCAAGAGAAACTCGACGGCTTGCGGGTTTCCGATGTTTCCCAGGGCGCGAACGGCATCTTCACGGACAGCGGAATCTGCGTCATTGAACGCGGTCGAAAGCAAGGGCGCGACCGCACTCGAAGACGTCGTCTTTCCCAATGCCTCTACTGCGTGCAGGCGAACCAGCCAATCCTGGTGCGTCAGTGATTCCAGTAAGGCGGGAACCGCTGAATCGCCTATTGCCGCCAATGTCGAAGCGGCTTCTTCCCTGACCGCTTTAACCTTGTCCTGAAGCAGGGGAATCAGGGACGAAACCGACCCAGGGTCTTGAATTCGGCCCAAGGCTTTTGCCGCATGCATGCGGACAATCCAATTTGGGCTGTGTAAGGCTTCCAGAAGCGGGCCCTGCACGCTCTCGTCCGCGATCGAGGCGAGCACAGTCGACGCCGATTCTTGCACCGATGAGTCATGGGCGGTAAGGCACGAACCCAAGATCGATACGGACGGCTGCCCGATGGATGTCAGGGCTCCGACAGCGGCTTCTCTCACCGACCTATCCGGGTCTCGAAGGATCGACACTAACGGAGAAACCGCGCGCGGATCTTTGAGTCGGCCCAAGAGGACGGCGGCTTCTTCACGAATCGCCCAGTCTTCATCTTTGAGGGCGGCAATCTGTTCGGCGACAGGATCGTCCATAATCAGTAGGGTTCTGCAATCACAACCGACGATCCTCATACAGGATCTGAACTGCTTCGGTTGAGGCACGGGGGGAACAGTTCTTTGAACATGTGCCCCAGCGAACCGATTGCATGGCTGCTAGCCCACGTGATGTACGGGCGAGTGGACGGCAACCACTGATACGCCGCTGCGACCAATCGGATATGCAGCAGACGAGTTTGCCGTTCAGTCGTCAGGCACACGATGATGACGTCTGCCTCTCTCCTTTACGGCTCCATATGTCTGTTGTGTCAGGTCCCGGACTGTTTCGTCACGAACCGTCAGAATACGTGGGATTAAATCGTATCACCCGACGGCCCGAATCGTCCGGTCTCGCCCAACGGCCGGTCGACTCGTTGATTGTCCACCTGGCTGGAACTGATTTCAATCTCATCCTCAGGAAGCGACCAACCGAGCT
>JAOUPN010000017.1 GCA_029879905.1 Nitrospira sp.
AGCACTCCCGGCCTGATCCCCTCCCCTTCGCCGCCGACTACCAAGGCAATCGGGCCAGTCAGGTCTAGGGTCATATACCCGTCCGGCGCCGACGGTTCAACTCCGTAGACCCATAATCCTTGCTTTTTAAGTTCGGCAATGAGGTGCGTCAGATTGCCGACCCGTCCGACCAGCATGTGATCGATCGCCCCGGCCGACACCTTTGCCACGACCGACGTCAACCCCACCGCACGCCGCTCCGGGATGAACACACCATGCACTCCGGCCGCCTCGGCCGTCCTCAATACGGCGCCAAGATTATGAGGGTCTTCCACCCCGTCCAAAAGGACGACAAACGGCGCTTCACCGCGGAGACGGGCCCGATCGAGAATCTCTTCCGTTGTGCTGTAGGTTTTGGCTGCAACAAAGGCGATGATGCCTTGATGCTTTCCATGGGGGATCAGTCGGTCGAACGCTGCGGCCGGTTCGATACGGACCGGAATGTCTTTGGTCTTGGCTATGCGCACCACATCGGCGAATTGCCGATCCACACGTAGCACCATGATCCGTTGAAGCGGTCGCGCACCGGACTTGAGAGCCTCGCGTACTGCATGTAACCCGTACAGGAGATCGCGCCGGTCAGCGCTTCCATCGGCTGGTTCCATCCGGTTTGTCCTCAATGATGATCCCGAGTGACTTCAGCTCTGCTCTGATTTTGTCTGCCTGCACAAAATCTTTTTGCTTCTTGGCCTGAATCCGTTCGGCCAATTTGGCTTCGATGTGTGCGTCTGTGATTTGTGGTTCTACTGTCGTTGTCGGCTCGATGTTTGTCGCAGGAAGATTCGCGGGCTTTGGTTCAACCCGGACGTTGAAATCCCAACGGTCTAATTGAAACAGTCCCAACACGGCACCGAGAGACCGAAACTCCTGGCGAACAGTTTGCCTGCCCTCGGTAGAGAGTCCGGCCCCCAGCAGTTTGTTCACATCACTCCGCAACGCTTGGAAGGAGGCGAGGGCCATGGGTGTATTGAAGTCATCATCCATTGCGGATGTGAATGCGATTCGGCATTGCTCGATCGCCTTACCGATCCCCTGATCCCCCTGTTTCTGCTCACCGGGTTCGGATAACCGTCCGAACAGATCATACAAACCGTTGAGCGCGTTTTTGGCTTCTTTCAATGCCTGGTCTGAAAAATCCAAGGGGCCATGATAATGCGTAGACAAGAGGAAATAGCGGAGCATCTCTCCCGTAATCGTTTCAGACCATTCGGATTTTTGAAATATCTCTCGAATCGTGAAGAAATTCCCCAACGACTTGGACATTTTTTCTTTGTTGATCTGGACGAAACCGTTATGGACCCAGTAGCGGGCGAATTCCTTCCCGGTTGCTCCACACGATTGCGCAATCTCGTTTTCATGGTGAGGGAAGATCAGATCCATCCCTCCGCCATGGATATCAAACGTGTCGCCCAGATGCCGGATCGACATCGCAGAACATTCAATATGCCAACCCGGTCGGCCGCCCCCCCAGGGACTCTCCCAGGACGGTTCCCCTGGCTTACTGCTCTTCCAGAGAGCGAAATCCATCGGATGTCGTTTACGATCATCGACGTCCACGCGCGCACCGGCCTGCAAGTCTTCCAACCGCCTCTTAGAAAGACGCCCATAGTCGGGATATTGCGTGACGTCGAAATACACATCGCCGTTGATCCGATAGGCGAGCCCTCTTGTGAGCAATGTGCCGACCATCTCGATAATCTCAGGCATAT
This sequence comes from Nitrospira sp., assembly GCA_029879905.1. Classification (GTDB taxonomy): domain Bacteria; phylum Nitrospirota; class Nitrospiria; order Nitrospirales; family Nitrospiraceae; genus Nitrospira_D. Next base: position 1,749 of record JAOUPN010000017.1, read on the forward strand.
GTTCCGTGGCCTTCGGTTCGATCGAGGCGGGACGCACACCGAGCTTCCCCATATCGTCATGATAGGCATCGATGTATGTCGAGGTGATGGTTTCGCAAGGGACGCCCTGCTCATTGGCCCGTTTGATAATTTTGTCGTCCACGTCGGTGAAGTTTTTGACGAACTCCACTCGGTATCCGGAAAATTCAAAGTGCCGGCGCATGACATCGAATACCAATGCGCTCCGTGCATGGCCGATATGGCAATAGTCGTAGACCGTCACACCACAGACATACATCCGCACGGTCTTCTCAACCAGTGGTTCAAACGGTTCCTTCTTGCCGGTAAGCGTATTGTAGACCCTGAGCATCGGTGCAACCGTTATTGAGGTGAGCGGCTCCGTCTTGGCCAATGGGACCAGAGAAAGTAGCCCAGAGCGACGGCAAGGAAGAGTCCGATGACAATATCAAACTGATGGAAATAATCCCGGAGGTTGTCCCACTGCTCGCCCATCACGACACCGACATAGGCCAGCAGATAGCACCACGGCAAGGCTCCGACAAAGGTAAAGACGACGAAGCGGGGAAAATTCATCCTCGCAATACCGGCCGGCAGAGAGATAAAGGTTCGCACCACCGGGAGCATTCTTCCGAAAAATACGGCCGCCTCCCCGTACTTCGCAAACCATCGATCGGCGACCTCCAAATCATGCGGTGACACCAAGACATAACGTCCATACCGTTCAACCAACGGTCGCCCGCCCCACACTCCTCCGTAATAGGCGACAATGGATCCCAGTACGTTACCGACCGCTCCGGCCAGCGTCACACCCACTAACGTAAATTGTCCGGTCGTCACGAGATACCCGGAGAAGGGCATAATAATTTCGCTCGGCAGCGGAATGCATGCGCTCTCGATCGCCATCGTCAGGACGATTCCGCTGTAGCCGAACAACGAAATCGTGGCGATGACGAACTTGCTCAGCTCAGTGATAATCCACTCGATGGCTTGGCCGATCACGCTCATGGTCGCTCCTTCTTACGCGTTGCCGACCCTGCCCTGCCTACGGTCCGCTGCCTTCGAAGCCCGGACTCCCATTCCCGAAATCGATCTAAGGCGTCATAATTCGTGCTGTCGAGTCTGATAGGAGTCAAAGACACGGCACCCTCGGCAATGGCTTCATGATCCGAATCCTTGTTCCGACTCCAGGATATACGAGTCCCCGCAATCCAATAATATTTGCGGCCATGGGGATCCAGCTTTTCGATGATCGGATTATCGAAACGTCTCCGGCTCAGACACGTGATGCGCACACCAGTGGTGGCGGCAAGAGGGCGATCGGGAATATTGAGATTGAGCACTGTTTCTTCCGGGACACCATGTGCAAGGATCATCTTCGCCACGCGAAGCGCATAATGTGCTCCGACCGGGAAGCGGAATCGCTCCCTTCCCTCTTGCGAGACGGCGAGAGAGGGAATCCCGAGAATAGCCCCTTCGAGCGCCGCCGATACCGTTCCTGAATAGAGCACATCATCTCCCAAGTTCACGCCTCGATTGATTCCTGACACAACCAGTTGCGGTTTGTCCGGCATGATCTTCAGGAGCGCCAAGTTCACACAATCGACGGGCGTCCCATTCACCGAATAGACACGTTTCCCGCTCTGAATAACCCTCAACGGCTTATGGAGCGTCACTGCATGCGCCGTGGCCGTTCGCTCACGATCCGGGGCCACGACCCACACCTCAGCAATGGTCGACAATGCATCCGCCAACGCCGTCAGCCCGTCGGACTGAATGCCGTCGTCATTAGTCACAAGAATACGGATACGACTGGTCGGCATAAAAAAAGCTGCTCGTCGCAGCTCCTTGTTTCAAGGCTGAAGAATCGGAGGCGGAGTCTTCGACTGTCTTCTTCGTCTCGGTCTCCGGCACCCGACACTCAGCACAGTGTTGTTGGTCGGGGCGGCGGGATTTGAACCCACGACCACTCGCACCCCAAGCGAGTACGCTACCGGGCTGCGCCACGCCCCGACGTTATCCTCAATGTGTCAGTCCGAGTGTTATTGTGTCTTGGGAAGCAATGGAAAGGCAATAGGAACCTCTGCCTTTCGTGTCACCCTGCATGTGAGTCGATAATTTTCACGATCGCTTGAAGATCGCCCCTCAGCTTCTTCGCCATTTCTTTCGGCGGTAAGGGGCGCGAGGCAACTCGCCCCCGCCTGACCCAATACCGCTTGACGCCTTCCAAGGTATGCCCCTCGTCATAGAGCATCCGCTTAATTTCCAGGACCGTCTCTATATCTCTCTGGACATAGAGTCTTTGATTCCCCCTGCTTTTCTTTGGGTTGAGGAAGCGGAACTCAGACTCCCAGAAGCGAAGCACATAGGCGGGAAGTTTGGTCAACCGGCTCACTTCCCCAATCTTATAGAAGATCTTACTCCCTAGCCTCGGTTCAACTTCCATGACCGACCCCCACGATGCATCGTTCGATTTAGGGCAAAGTCGCGCAGGTTTACCGAACTATCCCCTCATTCTTTCAGGAGTCTCAGTAAGATCGCCCACACTGTCCCAGCGAGCGAAAAGCCGAGTCGTACCTGCTTCCGTGCAGTGAGGCGTTGAACGATGCAATGGCGACGCAGGCGGTGGTTTTAGCATCCTGCTATGAATTGATGTACTTCTTAAACACTTGGCTAGGTCGGAATGTCACAACCCGACGCGGAGTAATACCGATTTCCTCACCGGTCCGAGGATTGCGTCCTTTACGGGCGCCTTTGCTCCGCACCACAAAGTTTCCGAATCCCGCGATCTTAACCGATTCCCCTTTTTGCAACACATCCTTCAGAAGATCCAAGACAAGCTCTACGACATCAGCCGCCTCATTTTTTGAAATGCCGACCTGCTTGAATATTTCATTCGCGATATCAGCTTTTCTCATTCAACCCCTCCAGCCGTCCCCGCTTGAGTCCTACGTTTCCGTTTCGGGCTGTACATGATTGCGTCAAGTTCGTCTGAATTTACGTAAGGTTATGAGTGCTGTCAAGAGGAAATTCGAGAACGTGCCTCCGATCGGTTATTTCTCGGCCAGCAACTTATACTCGATACTGTCTGCCAATGCCTGCCAACTGGCCTCGATGATATTTTCCGACACACCGACGGTCCCCCATTTGTCCTTCTGATCTCCTGACTCAATAAGGACACGGACCTTGGACTCGGTTCCTTTATTCGCCGCCAAAACACGGACTTTATAGTCGAGGAGCTTGACCTCCCTAAGCTGTGGATAGAACTTATCCAGGGCCTTGCGCAATGCATGGTCCAAGGCATCCACCGGTCCGGCCCCCACCGCTGCGGTATGCTCGACGACCTCGCTGACTTTGATCATGACGGTCGCCTCGGAAAGGGGAGTGCCATCGTCCTGTTTTTTTTCCACAATCACCCGAAAACCCAGTAACTGGAACGACGGCTTATGGCTCCCCATGGCTTTTCGCATGAGCAGCTCGAAGGATCCTTCCGCCCCTTCGAATTGATACCCCTCACTCTCCCGCTCTTTGAGCGTATCGATTAACTCCTGAACCTTCGAGTGGTCCTTGGATAATTTAATGCCGTAGTCTTCAATTTTATCCAACAAACCGCTGCGCCCAGCCGCATCCGACACCAATACACGCTGGCGATTACCGACCTGAACCGGATCGATGTGTTCGTACGTCGCCGGGTTTTTCAGTACGGCATGAATATGCACGCCCCCTTTGTGTGCAAAGGCGGCGTCGCCGACATAGGGTTGGTGCTTGTTCGGCATCAAATTGGCGATTTCGGTTACAAACCCTGACACATCTTTGAGGTGACTGAGACGATCCGTCAGCGCACGGCGATTCATCTTCAATTCCAAATTGGGGATGATGGAACAGAGATTGGCGTTTCCGCATCGCTCTCCGATTCCATTGATCGTACCCTGAACTTGAAGGAACCCGCTTTCAATCGCCACCAGCGAATTGGCGACCGCCATTTCACAATCGTTATGCGCATGAATCCCCAGCGGGATCGCGCACTCACGCTGAACGATGTCACAGATTTGCCGGATTTCCCACGGCAGAGTTCCGCCGTTGGTATCACAGAGGATCACCCGCTCGGCTCCGGATTCCACCGCCTTTCGAATCGTATCGAGCGCGTAATCCGGGTTTGTTTTATAGCCGTCGAAAAAATGCTCTGCATCGTAGAAGACACGCCGGCCCTTGCTCCGCAGGTAGGCGATGGAATCTCCGATCAACTCGATATTCTTGGCCAAGGAGACACCCAAGGCATCCGTCACGTGGAGCGACCAGCTCTTCCCGAACAGCGTAATGGTCTTGGTTTCTGCGGCGAGCAACGCTTGGATATTCGCATCCTGCCCGACGGCATTATTGGCTTTTCGCGTCGATCCGAACGCGATCACCTCGGCATGTCTCAATGGAATAGTCTTGATCATCCGGAAAAAATCGATGTCTTTCGGATTGGCTCCGGGCCACCCTCCTTCGATGAAATGGACCCCGAGATCGTCCAGCTTCTGTGCGATGCGGACCTTGTCTTCCACCGAAAAACTGACGTCTTCCGCCTGCGCCCCGTCGCGCAAGGTCGTGTCGTAAATTTCCAACGAAGCCGCCCGTTCGTCGGACGGTAGTCCGACGGAAACCTGACGCTCCTCATGGGAGGCGCGGGAAGCATGCGAGCTCGTGGTTTTCTTAGCCATGTGAAGAGAGTATCAGGCGCGCCATGAATCTGTCGAGACTCGCCTCACCTCACCGAAGCCACGCGATGGTCATGATGATTCACTACTGTTCACGATCCAGGCCAAACGCGGTATGCAGCGCGCGCATGGCCAGTTCCAGGTACTTTTCCTCGATCACACAGGAAATCTTAATCTCCGAGGTGCTGATCATCATGATATTGATCCCCTCGTGCGAGAGAACGTCGAACATTTGGGCCGCGACGCCGGAATGGGAGCGCATGCCCACCCCGATCAGAGAGACTTTTGCGATCGATTCGACCACCTCCACAGACTTGGCGTCGATATCCTTCGCCACCGCCTCAATAATGGGCACGGCCTTCTTGAGGTCGGCTCGCGGCACCGTAAACGAGAGATCCGTCATGGCCGTATGGCTGATATTCTGAATGATCATATCGACATTAATATGAGATTTCGCCACGGTCCCAAAAATTTGTGCGGCGACTCCCGGCTTGTCAGGGACCCCGACGATCGTGATCTTGGCCTGATTGCGATCCCCGGTCACTCCGGCGACCGCCACGGCTTCCATATCCGCATCTTCTTTCGTCACGAGGGTGCCCTTTCCTTCCTTGAAGCTGGAGTTCACTTCAACCGGCACGCCGAATTTGGCCGCAAATTCGACCGATCGTGTCTGGAGGACCTTGGCGCCGAGACTGGCCATTTCCAACATCTCTTCGTAGGAGATTCTTTCGATACGCTTGGCCGCCGGCACGATGTTGGGATCCGCCGTATAGACACCATCGACGTCGGTAAAGATGATACACCGATCGGCCTTGAGCGCCGCCGCCAACGCCACGGCAGAGAGATCCGACCCTCCGCGACCAAGGGTCGTCACATCGGACCGCTCATTGATACCTTGAAACCCGGCCACTACCGGAATCACACCCTCATCGATCGCCTCGCGAATCCGATCCGCGGAGACCCGCGCAATACGCGCCTTGGTGTGGGCGTTGTCGGTTATGATACCGACTTGCCGTCCCGTATAGGACCTGGCATTGAGCCCTCTCCCCCGCAACTCCATCGCCAGAAGTGCGATGGTGATGCGCTCTCCGGTAGAGAGCAACATGTCCATTTCCCGCTCGTCCGGAGCCTGAGTCGCCTCATATGCCATTTTGACGAGCCGGTCCGTTTCGCCGCTCATGGCGGAGAGGACGACTACGATGCGGTGGCCCTCACGTTGAGTCTGCGCCACTCGATCGGCAACACGGTGAATCCGTTCGATCGACCCGACAGAGGTACCTCCGTATTTTTGGACGACCAATGCCACCGGACGTTACCCGTTCGCAAAAAGACGGTGGACAAATTTTGTCGCGTCGCGAGGGGGTGCCTGCGTGGCTTGCGCGTCGTCCTCAGTGAACCGGCGGTTCGCCTGCCCTGATACTTGTCCGCCTCCCTCTCCGTAGGCGTAGATGGCAAATCCTGCTGATTTTCCGTGGTCGCACACCACGAGGTAGCGATAGGGTCCCAGCTTCTGGAGTCCCTCGATCAGAGGACCGACAAGGTCGCGATCGAACTCTTCGATGCCTTGCACCTTTGCGTGCATCTCAACGCTCTGCACGACCTCATCCGTCAATCCCGCATGGAGGTAGACAAAATCTTTCTTGGACAATTCTTCCAACGCGATACTCGCCTTCTCACGAAAACCTCCGTCCCCGAATCGGTCCGGATCCACGGCATCCAGCCCCGCACAAATCCCGATGCCTCGGTGCACATCACTCGTCGCAACCACGGCACCCTTGACGGCATAGTGTTCCGTAAGGCTCGGCCATTCCACGGCCCGACCCTCTCCCCACAGCCACACACAGTTTGTAGGCTTCTTCCCCGCGGCGACCCGCTCGTCGTTTACGGGATGTCCTCGGAAGATCACATAAGCGGCATCCATGAGTGTTCGAAGAATGTCCGCACCGTCTCCTTTGGGAAGAGCATCCGCAATGGGTTGGCCGATGATCGAGTGCGGATCGACACAGATCGCTCGCGGTTTGCCGTTGACCCAGACCATGAGATGACGATGGCCCGTTCCGGGATAGAATTGGATGGTCTCCGACCCGACCTGCTCGTTGAGGGCTTCGATCAACTCACGGGCGTCCTGCGTGTCGATCAAGCCTCCGGTCGCGTCGTCCATCACGACATGGCGCCCTAATTTCTTGATTGCGTCGCCTGGTTGCCCGCCTTCCGGCTTCAATGACACCATCGTGCAGCGGTACACCACATCGTGTTCCGTGACGGAGACTCCAAGGCTTGCCGCTTCAACGGGTCCCGGCCCTTGATAATACTTCTTCGGATCGTATCCAAGAATCGCTGCCCCGCTCACTCCGCTTCCATGGGGTATACCCTCGCCTGGAATGATGAGACGACCAAGTTCTCCCTCCCGGCTCAGACGATCGAGATGAGGAGTCTCTGCGGCCTGGAGCGGCGTACGCCCGCCCAATTCCTGGCTCGATTGATGGGCCATTCCACCGGCATGCAAAATTACATATTTCATCGGATTCGCAAGGTTGTTATATCTGCAAGAAACGGGTGACGTCCTCCCGTGTCGCCTTGACGGTCAGCGGTTTCGTCGACACATGAATCGCGGTGTCGGCATCCTTTAGTCCATGTCCGGTCAATGTACAGACGACCGTATCACCTTCACGCAACGCTCCGGCACGGTGCAATTTTGCTACGCCTGCGACCGACGCAGCCGAAGCCGGTTCACAAAACACTCCTTCGGTTCTGGCCACAGCCGCATAGGCTTGAAGGATTTCTTCGTCCGTCACCATATCGATCGCTCCGGATGATTCCTGAACGGCGGTCAAGGCCGACGACCAACCGGCGGGATTCCCGATACGAATCGCCGTTGCAATGGTTTGCGGCTCCTCGATGACCCGACCCAACACGATCGGTGCCGCACCGGCTGCCTGAAATCCCATCATGCGAGGGAGCTTTGTGGTTTGGTTCGCAAGACGATATTCACGATACCCCTTCCAGTAGGCCGTAATATTTCCGGCATTACCGACCGGCAACACATGAAGCGTCGGCGCATCACCCAGCTGATCGCACACCTCGAATGCGGCGGTTTTCTGACCTTCGATTCGAAAGGGATTCAACGAATTCACGAGATCGATATGATAAGCGGCCGTAAGATCCTTCACAAGCGTCAACGCTTGATCGAAATTCCCTTCGATTTGAATGACCGTCGCATGATGCATCATGGCTTGGGACAACTTCCCTAATGCGATCTTTCCGGCCGGGATCAAGACATAGACCGCCAACCCGGCCCTGGCTCCATAGGCGGCCGCCGATGCAGAGGTGTTTCCCGTCGACGCGCACATCACGGCGCGCGCGCCGCTCTCGACGGCTTTTGAGATCGCCATGGTCATGCCGCGATCTTTGAACGACCCGGTCGGATTGAGCCCCTCGAACTTGAGGTGCAGATCGATACCCGGCGCAATCTCCTTTGCCAGTCGTGCCGCACGAATGAGCGGGGTATTACCCTCCGCCAGACTGATAATCGGCGTCTTCTCCGAGACCGGAAGGAACTTACGATATTCCTCGATAATGCCGCGCCAACGATTCATGTGATTACTCGTCTGTTCCTTCTACCCGGATGAGCGTGGTGGGTTCTGACACGAAGGATTTGAGGTTGATTTCGCGAAGCGCCGTCTGCACGTCGCGCTCCTTGGCCGTATGTGTTTTAATGACGACCGGGACGGTTTGCCCCTCACGACGTCCCTGCTGCAATACGGATGAGATACTGATCCCGTGGCGGCCCAAATCCCCGGAAATCTGCGCCAGCACACCGGGACGGTCGACGACCATAAACCGCAAGTAGTAGAGCGACTCGATATCCTCCATCGGTGTCAGACACAACGGGAGACGCTGGTCCTGTTGAAACGACGCAGCCGGCACTCGTCCCACTCCCCCCGTCAACAGATTGCGCCCGATGGCGATCACATCACTCACCACGGCGCTTCCGGTCGGCATCGAACCGGCTCCTCGACCGTAGAGCACGACGTCCCCGACCGCATCACCGACCAATTGGATGGCATTATAGACATCTTCAACCTGTGCGAGGGGAGAAGCTGCAGGCAGCATCGTGGGATGAACCCTCGCTTCGATCTTCCCGTCCGCAAGCTTCGCAATACCCAACAGCTTGATGACATACCCGAACTGTTTCGCATACGCGATGTCGGTTGCCGTAATGCGTGCGATTCCTTCCGTATAGATTTCTTTGAAATTCACCGGCGTGCCATAGGCAAGATTCACGAGTATGGCAAGTTTATGGGCTGAGTCGACGCCCTCCACATCAAAGGTCGGATCGGCCTCGGCATAGCCGGCTCGCTGGGCATCCGCAAGTACTGATTCGAATCCACGACCTTCATGGGTCATTTTCGACAAAATATAATTGGCTGTCCCGTTGATGATCCCATAGATCGATTGGATGGCATTACCGGCAAGCCCCTCCGTCAATGCCCTCAGGACCGGAATCCCGCCACCGACACTGGCTTCGAATCCCACGTCCACGCCTTTGCGGGATGCCGCGTCGAAGATTTCTTCTCCGTGAAGCGCCAACAACGCTTTGTTCGCCGTCACCACGTGTTTACCGGCAAGAATGGCCTCCATGATCATCCTCTTGGCGATATCGTATCCTCCGATCAACTCGACGACGACATCGATAGCGGGATCGTTGAGAATTTGCTTGGCATCGTTCGTCAAAACACCCGGCGGCAATTGAATCCCCCGATCTCTCGTCACATCCAAATCCGCGATGCGCACCACTTCAACCGGTACGCCGACTCGACGGCGAATCAGCTCGGCATTGTCGAGGAGAACCTTTGCCACACCGGTCCCGACCGTGCCAAATCCGATTATTCCTACTCCGATACGCGACTTCATTCCTCACCCCCGTCCAATTTGAGCGCTTTTCGAATCCCCCTGACGGCCTGCCGCGTGCGGTGCTCGTTTTCCACCAATCCGAAACGGACATATTCATCACCGCCCTCTCCGAATCCGATTCCCGGCGAGACGGCGACTTTCGCCTCCTTGAGCAGTAATTTCGAAAACTCTAAGGAGCCCATATGACGATAGGGCAAGGGAATGCGGGCCCACACAAACATGGTCGCAAGCGGCTTTGCCACTCGCCATCCGATACGGTTTAACCCACCGACCAATACATCACGCCGCTTCTGATATCGTGCCACCGTGTCCTTCACGCAATCCTGAGGACCATTCAGTGCGATCACACTGGCGATTTGAATGGGTTGAAAAATCCCATAGTCGAGGTAACTCTTGATCTTTCCCAACGCACCCACGACTTCAGGATTACCCACGCAAAACCCGACACGCCACCCCGGCATGTTATAGGCCTTGGACAGAGTGTAGAACTCCACCCCGACGTCCTTGGCTCCGGCTACCTGGAGAAAACTCGGCGCTTTGTACCCATCAAAGACGAGATCGGCGTATGCCAGATCATGAACGACGATCACGTTGTGTTCTTTGGCAAAGGCGACGACCTTTTTAAAAAACTCGAGATCGACGACGGCAGTGGTCGGGTTGTGGGGGAAATTGAGTACCAGAATTTTGGGTCGCGGAAATGTCTGTCGATAGACACGTGTCAGATCTTCAAAAAAATCACTATCCTGACGAAGCTCGATTCCACGAACTTCACCGCCGGCGATGATGAAACTGTACATATGGATCGGATAGGTGGGAGTCGGCGTCAAGACGACGTCACCGGGGCCGATCGTGGCCAACGCCAGGTGGGCCAGCCCTTCTTTGGATCCGATGGTCACGATTGCTTCGGTTTCGGGATCCAATTCGACATCATAATTGCGCTTATACCAACTACAGATCGCATGCCGCAGCTTGGTAATGCCGCGCGAAGCGGAATACCGATGGTTCTTCCCCTTGCGTACGGCCTCAACCATCTTCTCAACGATATGCGGGGGGGTCGGTTGATCCGGGTTCCCCATGCCGAAATCGATGATGTCATCGCCTCGCTGTCGAGCTTCGAGCTTGAGTGATTGCACCTGCGCGAAGACGTATGGAGGGAGTCGTTTGATTCGATAAAACCCGTCGCCCAAACCCATGACCTTCCTCTGGCCTGCTCCGAGATGTCCTTCTTTTGTTCCTCAACCAGTCTCCTCTTACTATGCATTTCCGGGAGAGGTTGAGAAGGGCCATTTTAAATGGTGCTTCGGTGTTGAGTCAATTTGCCTCGTGATTCTGGGGAGTTCGGTTTTCCCCCTCCGGAGGTTTGACCTATCCGCTCGTTTCGCCCTATGGCTTGCGTTCTTGCCCACCCAGGGTGATTTCTGCTACAAGTAACGTTTCTGCTGCATTAATTCATAGTCCCGCTTTTCCTGGAATACCACGAGATACAGGGTGAGTATATGGCCCGATTGGGTGTGAACATTGATCACGTTGCCACGTTGCGTCAAGCCCGTGGAGGGAACGACCCCGATCCGTTGACTGCAGCCATGCTGGTTGAGCTCGCCGGCGCAGACGGACTGGTCGTGCATCTTCGTGAAGACCGACGACATATCCAGGATCGTGACCTCCACCTCTTGAGAGAAATTACCCGTACCAAGCTCGATCTGGAAATGGCACCGGACGACGAGATGGCAAAAATCGCGCTGGCGATCAAACCGGATTTAGTCACCCTGGTCCCGGAAAAACGGCAGGAATTAACGACTGAAGGCGGACTGGACCTTATCGGCCATCGAGATCGGATCGAGCAAATTATCGTCCTCCTGCATGCCGGAGGCATTCCGGTCAGTCTGTTTGTCGAGCCCGATCTGAATCAGATCAAAACCGCGCACCGAATTTCCGCTGATTTTGTGGAGCTACATACGGGACGGTATGCAAACGCCACCCGGTCAAAGGAAGCGGATTCCGAATTTGAGTCCATCGGCCAAGCAGCGAAGCTCGCATACAAATTAGGCATCGGTGTGAATGCAGGCCATGGCTTAAATTATCGGAACGTGAAACGGCTGACCCACATTCCCGAGATTGTGGAATACAATATCGGCCACAGCATTATTGCACGGGCTGTTCTAGTCGGCCTTCAGCAGGCCGTCAAGGAGATGAAGGCCTTGCTCGGATGACGGGACTGTGCCTCACAATGCCTTGCTGATGGCCCCATGTACGGAAACCATATCGAACCGTCATGCGTCTCGTCTCGGCCGCAGAGATTCCCATCGTTGTGTATCCTCTTGAGGCCCCTGTTCGTCGTCTGATTCCGCCCGACATGGATGGTCTGTAGACATGATGAAGATCGTGACCCCCGAACAAATGCGACAGCTTGATCGGCGCACGATCGACGACGCCGGTATTCCGGGGAGCATCCTCATGGAGCGGGCCGGAGCCGGTTTCGTGGATCATCTTGAGCACACGATGCGCCCCATTAAGCACAAGACGATTACCGTCCTCTGCGGAAAGGGCAATAACGGAGGCGACGGACTTGTGATCGCCCGGCTCCTACATCGTCTCCGCGCGAACGTGCGGGTCGTTATGTTGGCCACTCCCGCTGAATTATCCAAAGATGCCAAGACGATGTATCGACGCTTTGTAAAAGCGGCGAAGGCTTCTGCAATTCATGCATTTTCATCCAAGGACCAGGCACTGGCCCTTATCCGCGAGAGCCAAATCGTCATCGATGCGCTGCTCGGGACAGGGCTTGCTGCGGACGTCACCGGGCGCTATGCCGAAGCGATTGAGTGCATCAATACATCACGCTGTCCGGTGGTCGCCGTCGATATTCCCTCCGGTCTTCAAGCAGAAACCGGCACGATACTCGGCCATGCGGTTCATGCATCCAGCACCGTAACCTTTGGACTTCCTAAATTGGGTTTATTCCAAAGATCTGGGATCGACCTTTCCGGCTCTATTCACATTGTCGATATCGGGATACCGTTAACCTACGTTGACGCCCTTCACACCGGCATTTCATTGATCACCCCGGATTTTGTCAGAGCCTCCTTACCAGCCCGTCACGCGTCAGATCATAAGGGGACATTCGGGCATGCCGGTATTATAGCCGGATCTATCGGAAAAACCGGTGCGGCAAGCATGACCGCCAAAGCCGCACTTCGCATCGGTGCGGGACTGGTGACTGTCGCAGTTCCCTCCAGTGTCAACGATGTCGTGGAGTCACAGGTAGTCGAAGCCATGACGTGTCCCATGCCGGAGACTAAGGCGAAAACCCTTGCACGAAGCGGGCTTGAACGGCTTTCATCGTTTATGGCGTCCCGAACCGCCGTCGCGATTGGCCCGGGCCTGTCTACCCACCCTGAAACAGTCGAACTCGTGCAGACCATGATGAGTCGGATTGATCGTCCCTCGGTCCTTGACGCTGATGCACTCAATGCGCTTGCAGGACGAGCCTCGATCCTGACCTCCTGCAAAATTCCTCCGATCCTGACACCGCATCCCGGGGAAATGTCTCGCTTGGTGACGGGAGCGACCGCTCAGTCTGTCAATGCAGACCGAATCGGTACGGCGGTCGGATTTGCCCGGGACCGGGGCGTCTGTGTGGTATTAAAGGGGGCTCGTACGGTTGTTGCCGGGCCGGACGGTACCGCAGCGATTTGTCCGACCGGGAACTCCGGGATGGCGACGGCTGGAACGGGCGATGTGCTCACGGGCATCATCGTGGGATTGTTAGCCCAGAAACTGACCTCTTGGGAGGCGTCCTGTGCCGGGACCTATCTTCATGGTCTTGCGGGTGACTTGGCGGCATCGGACAAGGGCCCTGCGGGAATGATTGCCGGAGATGTTATTGAACAGATTCCCTATGCACTCAGAAGGGCTTATGCTGACGAGACACACCGTTTTGCATGATAAACAGTCCGAGCGGTCCTCGAAAGATCGGACCGACTCTACGCCTCGCTCTCTGACTCTCGTCCTATCCTCGCGGACACGAACAGAATGTGTCGGGCGATTCATCGGACAGGTCGTTCTGGGAGGCGATGTTTTGGCGTTGGTCGGTACACTGGGCGCGGGCAAGACAACGCTGGTTCGCGGAATTGCCGAAGGTCTGAATATTCCATCTCATCACGTCAGCAGTCCGACGTTCGTTCTGGCCCATGAATATCGTGGGCGGATACCTTTCACGCATATTGATCTGTATCGCGTGAAGGATGTCTCTGAGGCGGAGGCATCGGGTTTGGCTGATTGCTTCACACAGGAGAATGTGACGGCTGTGGAGTGGGCGGACCGTTTCCCTGATTGGCTTCCATCAGATAGGCTGGAGATCCGGTTGGGTCACCGCAGCCCGGTTTCTCGTCAACTGACATTGACGGCTCTCGGACCTGCCGCTTCAGTGTTACTGGCCAGAGTCACCCCGTTACTCAAAAAATCTTCGTCTCGCAGGCCGATATCTCGTTCCGGCCGGAAGAGAGTGTCCCGACGATGATTCGAGTCATCCTAGTAGGGATTTTGTTATTGCTGTCCCTGGCCTTTTTTCTTCAAAACCAGGAACAGGAGGTTACCCTTCGTTACTTTTTTGGGCTTATGGACGCGTCCACTCCGGTGTATCAACCCATCATGGCTGGTTTTGGTGTGGGCCTCCTGGTAGCCGGCATGCTGCTGTTTCCTCCTTGGATTCGAGGCCGTATCGAGCTTCGCCGTAAAACGAAAGCCCTCCAAGACGCCGAAGTAGACTTGGAACGTCTTCGTCAATCCTTTGAGAAGGTTTCCGGCCGAATGTCGAGTTCTACCACGAAAGCCGGCTCCCAAGGCGACCAGGATGAGTGAGCAGTCACTGTCTCCCCTCATGCGCCAATATCGGGAGATCAAGGACGGATACCCTGATGCGATATTGTTCTTTCGTGTGGGTGATTTTTATGAAATGTTTTTCGAGGATGCACAGCTCGCCTCACGCCTCCTCTCCATTGCCCTCACATCCCGTGATAAGAACAGCCCCGACGCGATTCCTCTCTGTGGTGTCCCCCATCATGCTGCTATCGGTTATATCGCCAAGCTGTTGAAAGCAGGCAAGACGGTCGCGCTTTGTGAGCAAGTAGAGGATCCGAAATCCGCTAAGGGCCTGGTTCGTCGTGAAGTCGTTCGCCTCTATACTCCGGGGACACTTTTGGATACGGAATTACTGTCCCCTCTCGAATCCAACTATCTGTGCGCACTGAGCCTGCCCACATCGCTTTCTACAAAGGCTCGGGTCGGCATGGCCGTCCTGGATGTCTCTACCGGAGAGTTTTGGGTGATGGAATGTGACGGACCTCATGCAGTTCAATTCGTCTTGGATGAACTATCACGGATTGAGGTTCGTGAATTACTCTATCCCGCAGGACTCGGTGCTGAATCCCTGTCTCGGCTTGAACAGATCAAAGGAGTACGCCTCTGTGAGCGGCCCTCACAGGCATTTGATCGACTGGAATCTTCCAAGACGTTGCGTGAACACTTTCGGGTTCAGTCGCTCGACGCATTCGGATGCGACAATCTGACGGCGGCGATTTGCGCAGCCGGTGCCGTACTGCACTATCTTCGCGAAACTCAACCGGGATCATCGCTGGAACATATTCGTTATCTCCGTGTACAGCATGATCGAGAGACGATGCATCTGGATGCTCTGACGATCCGTAACCTGGAACTGGTCACCTCATGGGTTTCGTCCCATGAGAGCGGACATGAAACCCGCAATTATTCCCTCGCATCGGTACTCGATCGAACGGTCACCGCGATGGGTGCCCGGCTGCTCCGTCAATGGTTGGTCAGACCACTTGTCGGCTTAGATGTGATACGTGACCGACTCGATTCGGTCGGAGAGCTGAAAGATCGGGTGCAGCAACGTGTCGCATTACGTTCAGCCCTACGAGAGGTACAGGATATTGCACGCCTCCGTAGCCGAATCGTTTTGGGATACAGCGGCCCCCGTGATTTGCTGGCACTCAATCGCTCCCTTGCGATTCTCCCGGATATGTATGCTCTCCTTGAGGGTTTCACGAGTCCTTTATTGTCCGAAGTGCGAAAAAATTGGGACTACGCACGGGACCTTCATGAACTCATCGAGAGGTCGATTTGTGTTGATGCTCCCTCTTCATTACGTGATGGGAATATCATCAAAGACGGATACGACTCAGATGTGGATACCCTCCGGACAGCATGTAAGGAGGGGAAACAATGGATTGCCGACTTAGAATCTAAAGAGCGGACACGGACCGGTATTGATTCATTAAAGATCCGATACAACCATGTATTCGGGTACTACATTGAAGTGACAAAATCGAATTTAGCCCGTGTCCCATCTGATTTTGTGCGAAAGCAGACGCTGGTCAATGCGGAACGGTTTATGACCCCTGAATTGAAGTCTCTTGAAGAGCGTGTGACCGGGGCTGAAGTAAGGCTCCAGTCACTAGAACAAGACCTTTTCTCCAAGATTCGAGATCAATTGGCCACGGCATCCTCCCGCATGGAGATCATCGCCGATAAGTTATCCCTTTTGGATGTACTGGCAGGACTGGCTGAAATATCCGCACTGAATGGTTATACCAAACCCGTCGTTGACGGAAGCGGTGACATTCATATTCGTGACGGTCGCCATCCTGTCGTGGAACGTCTCCATATCGACCATCGATTTATTCCAAACGATACCCTGTTGGACTTGGAGAGCAATCGACTGTTGATCTTGACCGGCCCCAATATGGCTGGGAAAAGTACTTATCTCCGTCAAGTCGCCTTGATTGTCCTTATGGCTCAAGTGGGATGTTTTGTCCCGGCTGCGGAAGCACGAATCGGAGTGGTGGATCGTATTTTTACCCGTGTCGGGGCCTCCGATAATCTTGGCGGGGGATTGAGTACGTTTATGGTTGAAATGGTCGAGACTGCCAATATTCTCAATGCGGCTTCTCAGCGCAGTTTAATTTTATTGGATGAAATCGGCCGTGGCACAAGTACCTATGACGGGCTGAGCATCGCATGGGCTATCGCGGAGCACATACACGATCGTACGCAACTGGGATCCCGCACACTCTTTGCCACCCACTACCATGAGATGGTGCAATTGGCCGACTATTGCCAAGGCATCAAAAATTATCGGGTCGCCGTACAAGAAAGAGACGGTGACGTGGTGTTTCTCAGAAAAATTATTGCCGGGGGTGCCGACCGTAGTTATGGAATTTATGTGGCAAAGCTTGCCGGCCTTCCTGAACGGGTGATTGTCCGAGCAAATGAGGTCTTGGGGCAATTGGAACAGCCTGACCCAAATACCTCTATCCCGTTTGAAAGAAAGGACTCACGACGCCCATTGGACCCCCTGCCTCAATCACATCCCATCATTGAGGAAGTGAAGCAGATTGATTTGTTCTCCATGACCCCGCTTGACGCCATCAATAGACTGGCAGAGCTGCAGCGCCTCGTCACACCGAAGAGCGAGTTGCAGTAAGGGTCTCGTCCTCTAAGTTCCTCCATATTCTATCCATGTCCCCCTATGACTGTGCTCAGAATCAGCCTCTAGCTCCCTGCGTTGCAAGCGGTCGAGCCATGAACGACACCGGTTGCAAACATCACCGCTTCAACAAGAT
Organism: Nitrospira sp.; assembly: GCA_029879905.1. Lineage (GTDB taxonomy): Bacteria > Nitrospirota > Nitrospiria > Nitrospirales > Nitrospiraceae > Nitrospira_D. The sequence continues at coordinate 19,003 of JAOUPN010000017.1, forward strand.
CTGATCGATCGGCGCAGTTCATTCCATGATTGAATCGTGAGATGACAGAGATAGAAAGGACTCCATCCCATAAAAAGGAAAAGGCGACCTTCCATGACGGAAGATCGCCTTTTCAGCAACCCATGCGTTTTACGTGATTTAGTGAGCGATGTTATATGCTGCTGTCCAAGGGATCAGCCCACCTACGGTTTTCCCTCCAGGAATCATCACGTCATACTGCATGCCGGGCTCAGCATTTCCGACATTTAATTTTGTCTTCGCGGCTGCGCAACCAGCTTCAAACTCATTTTTTCCGGCACATTCTTTCAAGGTCAGCGCGCTGATGCTGACCGTCTTGCCAGGGGCTCCGGAGATTTCCGGCAATTTCTTCACTGATGAAATCACTCGGTGGTTCTGCTCGGTTTCCGCTGCGACAAATTCAATCAAATCCGTCGTGCTACCGGGAGGAACTTCCTTCGCGGCAGCGGGACCGGCATGAACACGTCCCATTTTCTTCAGCTCTTCCCAAGCAGACTTCTCCGCGTAGAACTTCAAGGTCTTGCCCGGATGCGACTTTTGCCACCAGAGACCGCTTTCTGCATTGCCTCCATAGATCGAGACATTAATCCAGACGGCTTCATCGTACGGATCCAGCACAATGACCCGACCCTGGATGGTCGTGGGTTTGCTCATGTCTCCCCACTCAAAGCGCTCTTGGAACGACTCGATCGCCAATGCAGCGGAAGCCGCGCTGACTACCAGCGCTACGGCCGCCACCAGGGCTCCGGCTTGCTTCTGAAGCGTCATCATCACGCCCTCCTTACAACATGCGAGGATAAAAAATGTCGTTTATTCTCCCTTGAGTACCTTGAACCCGGTAATCGTCCGTCCATCCAAGGTCACTTCCATGGCCACAAGTTCTTGCGAAGCCTTGATAATTTTATCCATCAGCGCCTTGTCCTTCACGGCAAGACGTACGGTCGTGGCTGCATGGTACCAACCGGCATACGCGTCATTCTTCTCCGTGCCTCCGGAAAAACCCCAGGCACAGCAGGTGAGCAAAGGATCCGGCGGCTTGACATCCAACATTGTTGAGGAACGCCCTCCCGGTTCACCGGACGCTGGTTCTCCTGTATTCCAATATTGAATACCGAATAGCAGTTCTCCATCAGGGTTGTCCGCCCATTGGGACCAGACTCTTCCCTGAAGGGTCTTTACGGCTTCAGCCTTGAGCGGTTTCCCGCCCACAACCGCATCAGCGATCCCAATTGCGTGAACCGAACCGTCAGCCGACGCTTGTCCGCCCTGGATCAGGCCGGAAATCAAGAATGCGGCCACGGCAGTGAGCACCAATGTCCTCTTCATTGTTCGTCCCTCCTTACAAAGGTCAGTGAGACAAGTACTCCACCCTCTCTCCTAAAATGAATAGTTCGAGGATGTTCAATATCATGAGATCGACTACCCGGCCATTAGGATAGTGCTTTACCGGCGTATCGTCTCCAACTAATGTATTCTTCTCGTCCTTACCCGAATAACGCCCCAGTCTCCCGACGCTAAAGTCACAGGATAATAGGGGTGAGACGGTACTGAAATGGTGCGCTGATGTCAAGGAAATGTTTTGGCACCATCGGTCCGCCACTATACACCCATGAGACGGATAACTTCAACGAGTTGTGCAATACTCGGCAGGCAATCCTGTGCGATACCGACATGCACCGTTTCCATTTCCTATCGTATCGCGGACATTTGGCGGGTGGTCAGAGGCCCCACCCCGGTGATGGCAAGACGTCCCGGATCAAACAATTCCCGCGCCACGCGTGCGACCTGGGATGATCGAATCGCATCGATTTCCGACAACATCGCCTGCAGACTCGTATGGGATCTCCCGATCAATTCATCCTTCGCCAGTTTATTCATCCGGCTATGAGAACTCTCCAGACTTAACATCAGACTGCCCTTCATCTGATCCTTGGTTCGCCGTAATTCCTCCCGATCGATTCCACATTTGTGCAGTTTCCGAATTTCACGCCGAATCAGATCCAGAACCCGTTCGACCTCGCTTGGTCGAGTCCCTGCATAAATCGTGATGGTTCCTCCGTCTGAATAGCCGGACAAAAAAGAATAGATGGAATAGGCCAATCCTCGTTTTTCTCGAATTTCTTGAAAGAGGCGCGAACTGACGCTTCCTCCGAGCACGCTGTTCAACACATACACGGCATACCGGTCTTTGTGCCCGGCCGGAATTCCCTTGAGGCCCACACAGAGATGTACCTGCTCCAAGGGTTTGCGTTTCAAGATGATCCCCTTGCACATTTCCGGCGGGTAGCGTTTTGGAGCGACATGACCTCCGGACGACTGATAGGTCCCGAACAACCGAGCCACCATCTTTTCAAGCTGGCGTTGGTCAAAACTCCCTGCGACCGCGAGAACGATATCTTCAGGCTTGTAATGTGTATCGATGTAATCGCAAAGATCTCGCCGCCTGACTTGCCCGATCGTGGTTGCTTGCCCAAGAATAGGGCGACTCAAGGGATGCCGCCCCATTATGAGACCCGTATGCAGCTCCTGCACAAGATCCTCAGGATCGTCCTGCACCATGCGGATCTCTTCGAGGACCACCTGCTTTTCCTTGTTGATTTCCTTGGGCGCGAAGCGAGAACGCTGAAAGAGATCGGAGAGAAGATCAAGCGCTTTCGGGAGATGCTGGTCTAAAACTTTGACATAGAAGGTGGTAGTCTCACGCGTAGTAAATGCGTTCAACTCTCCTCCGAGCGCATCGATCTCACGAGAAATTTCCGCTGCGGAACGGGTCTCCGTCCCCTTGAAAAACATATGTTCGATAAAGTGAGAGTAGCCGGCTTGCGCCGGCGTCTCGTCGCGGGATCCGGCATTGACCCACATGCCGACCGTAACGGACTTGACGGTAGGGATCCGTTCCGTCACCAGACGGATCCCGTTGTCGAGAATGAGTTTGCGGTACAAGGCGATTACCCGCCCGCCGGTTCCTTTGCGGCACTGTCTTCCGGGACCGGCATCGCTTCTTTCCGGCTCAGCCGTATCTTACCCTGCCTGTCGATCTCCAGCACCTTCACGAGAATTTGATCGCCTTCGGCAACTTCGTCGGATACCGCTTTGACCCTGTGGTGTGCCAACTGAGAGATATGAACCAGACCATCCGTTCCAGGGAGCACTTCGACGAAGGCTCCAAAATCCATAATCTTCCTGACGGTTCCCATATACATCTTCCCGACCTCGACCTCCTCGGTCAGTCGGGCGATGATATCTTTCGCCTTTTGCAATGATTCACCGTCGGCGGATGCAATCGTGACCACTCCCGTATCTTCGATATTGATTTTGACTCCGCAATCGGCCTGGATTCCGCGGATTGTTTTCCCTCCCTGACCGATAATATCGCGAATCTTATCCTGCTTAACCTTCATGGTATAGATACGAGGGGCGAATGGCGACAGCTCGCCGCGCGCACCATCCAGTGCTTTGGCCATGCGCTCAAGAATGTGCAGTCTCCCGGCACGAGCCTGTTCGAGCGCCTGCTGCATGAGCGCCGTCGTGATTCCACCGATCTTGATGTCCATTTGGAGAGCCGTCACCCCGTTTTTTGTTCCACAGACCTTGAAATCCATATCCCCGAGGTGATCTTCCAACCCGAGAATATCGGAGAGGATCATGACGCTGTCCCCCTCCTTGATCAGTCCCATGGCAATACCGGCGACCGGCTCCTTCACCGGCACTCCCGCGTCCATCATTGCCAACGTCCCCCCGCACACCGTCGCCATAGAGGAGGAGCCGTTGGACTCCAGAATTTCGGACACCAACCGAAGCGTATAAGGGAACACGTCTTTGCCGGGAACGACCGGCTTCAATGCCCGTTCGGCCAACGCACCATGGCCGACTTCGCGCCGACCCGGAGACCTGAGGGGCCGTGCCTCACCGACACTGAAGGGAGGAAAGTTGTAATGGAGCATAAATGTGCGAGTGTACTCCCCCTCCAACGCGTCGATACGCTGTTCGTCATCGGTGGTCCCGAGCGTCACCACGGCAAGACTCTGGGTTTCGCCTCGAGTAAAGAGCGCCGACCCGTGCGTCCTGGGCAACACACCGACTTCACAGGTAATCGGCCGGATATCCGCCGGGCCTCGCCCGTCTGCTCGTGACCCTTTTTCGAGAATCATATGACGGACTTCGGTGTACTCAAGTCCGTGAAACACGATTTTGATATGGCGTTCGCTGTCCGCCATGTCCGGATTTTTAAGCTTCTCGACGGCCTGAGCCAGCACCAGATCCAACTGTTCCTGTCGCGCCGACTTGTTGGGAATCATGATGGCGTCACGAATGGGTTGCGCAACCATCGCCTTGACCTGCGCAGCCAACTCCGGATCAATGGCCGTGACCTGAACTTCCCGCTTCTTGTTCCCGACCTTGGCGGCTAACTCAACGATCTTCGCGACGATCTTTTTGATTTCCGCATGCGCCAACTCAAGCGCCTGCAGCATCGTACTCTCGGACAACTCATTGGCTCCTGCTTCAACCATCATCACGGCATCTGCCGTTCCTGCCACGACCAGATGCAACTCACTTTGCTCCATTGTCTCGAGATCCGGATTCACGATGAATTGACCGCCGACCCGACCGATCTTCACCGCGGCGACGGGCCCCTGGAACGGGATATTCGAGATAGAGAGGGCGGCGGAAGCAGCGGTAATCCCGATCACGTCGGACGATCCGGTCTTGTCGGCTGAAAGCACCGAGGCAATAACCTGAGTTTCAAAGTAGTACCCGTCGGGGAATAGGGGCCGCAAGGGGCGATCAATGAGACGGCTCGTGAGCACCTCTTTTTCCGAAGGTCGGCCTTCCCGTTTGAAATATCCCCCCGGGATCTTACCTGCGGCATAGGTTTTTTCCTGGTAATCGACCGTCAGCGGAAGAAAGTCGATCCCCGGCTTTGCGGTTTGAGCGGCAACCGCCGTTGCCAATACAACGGTTTCACCATACGAAGCCCACACCGCTCCATCGGCCTGTTTAGCGACTCGTCCGGTTTCAAGTCGAAGCGTCCGACCCGCAACATCGATTTCAACTGTATGTACCATCTATGGTCTCCTCTTCTGTTTGGGCCCCACAGATGCCCACAGACATAGGCTCATCCGGGAGTGATGAGTCATCGGTCATGAGGTGATGGTCGCTCGTTCGTTTCCGAGAACTCAACATTCACAACTCATAACTGTTTTCCATAAGCCCATGTCCGTGTTCACCTGTGTGACATCCATCAAGGTTGCTGCACGGCCATCCGAAGCCGTGCAGCATTCGCGTTATTTGCGGATTCCCAGCCGTTCAATCACAGCCCGATACCGGGCATGGTCGATTCCGCGGAGATAGTCAAGCAATCGACGACGACGGCCGACCAATTGCAGCAACCCCCGTCGAGAATGGTGGTCTTTCTTATGGGTCTTGAAATGCTCCGTGAGATAGACAATCCGATTCGTCAGAACCGCGATCTGTACTTCCGGAGATCCCGTATCCGTATCGTGACGACGATACTCCGTGATCAACCCTGTCTTTTCTTCTTTGAGTAATGCCATGGGTCTACTCCTCTTGTTGATACCCGTTACTGACTTATTGCGTATCCGCTAATACTTTCTGCACCTTGATCGTCTCTGCGACTCGCCCATCGTACATACCGATAGCCAGAAGCCGTCCCTCCTCATCCTGCAATCTCACAGGAACCGGCACCATCGTCGTTGCGAAGGTCTCGATTCCGGCCGGCGCAACGGCACCGCCATGCAAAACGAGTCTGGCTTGTTCGTCGGTCACTCTCAACACAGGCAACCGATCCAGCGCTTGGTTTAACGTCACCAACCTCTCCTCAATGGTTCCGATGGCCGCCTGAGTTGCGATCTGTCCCACCGTCAGCGCGTGATCGATGGACAGGGGGCCGACCCGGAGGCGCTCAAGCGCATAGAGATGTCCGCCCACGCCAAGCGCATGACCGATATCCGCACACAAGGTTCTGATATAGGTTCCCTTCGAGCACGCGACATTCAGCGTCACATCCCGCCCGTCAATTGCGAGAATATCCAGTTCATGCACGACGATCGCCCGTTCCGCACGCTCTACCGTTTCACCCGCCCGGGCAGCCTTGTAGAGTGGTTTTCCTCCGACCTTCACGGCGGAGTACATGGGTGGAATTTGCCGTTGAGGCCCAC
>JAOUPN010000551.1 GCA_029879905.1 Nitrospira sp.
CGATGGTGGAGCCAGATATGAACGGTTCGATATGGGACGTGGGGTGGTGGCGCCGTTTCTCTGGAACCGGGGGATCACGCGTCTCGATCATGTCGTGGCGACGCATCAGCAGCTTGACCATGTCGGAGGGCTTATCTGGCTCCTTCGCCATATGCCGGTAGCACGGTATTGGGAGAATGGGGTCGAGCGTTCAGAACGGTTTGTCAAAGAGCTCACGGCTGCGTTGAACGACGGGCAGGTTCCTCGCTCCATCGCCGTTCGAGGGCAGGAGATGCTGGAGGATGGTCCCTGTCGGTTGACGATTCTGAATCCGTCGGCGGGTCCGGAATCGCAGCGGGCGGCACCACGCCTGGACGGCACCTCACTGAACAATGAATCGATCGTGTCACGATTGCAGTGCGGCGCACAGTCCATGCTTTTCGCGGCGGATATTGAAGTCGACGGTTTGCGTAGGCTCAGCGAGGAAGGGCGTCGACCGGTTACTGTCCTGAAAGTGCCTCATCATGGCGCGCGCAGCTCTCTTGATCATGAATGGATCGGACAGATCCGTCCGCGCTATGCCGTCATCTCGGCAGGACGATCCAATTCGTACGGACATCCGACGACGGAGGTGCTGGATGCGTATGGGGAGAAGCAGGCGGAGATTCTTCGCACGGACCGAGACGGGGCGATTTGGGTTACAGGCAGACTGTCGTCTCCGGAGATCACGGTGACTCGTATGCGCGACCGGCTTGTCCGGCCGGTCGATCTTCGGCATGGTGTGTGGAATTGCGAACGAGAAAATTGGCGCCGCATGTGGCAGCAATATCACGATCGATCCGCGTGATTCACGACTATATATCTGGTGAGGGCGACTCGGCTAGTCCGCAGGATGATCAAGAAGGCCGATGGTCTCACCAGCCCAACCACGGCGCGCCGAGACGCGCCTTTCCACAGGCTCGGCCGCATCGAGCAAAACTGAAAAGGCTGAGGTCGAGGTTCAGGTTAAGGAGGGATTTGAATTTGCTCGACCTGAGCCTCAACCTTGACCTACAAGAGGCCGGCGGACTTGTTCAATATTCTGCAAGAAGGGCTTGCACTCCGAGACGTTTCCCGCTAGAAGATCTCTCCATGGTTCCTACCGTCGAATGGCATAATGGCGCGGTTCGCTTGCTGGATCAAAGCCGTCTTCCTGAAGCCGTTGAGTTTCTCGATTGCCGAGATTATCAGGACGTGGCTGAAGCGATCCGCCGGTTGAAAGTTCGTGGCGCTCCGGCCATCGGCGTGACCGCGGCATTGGGCGTCGCGCAGGGGGCGCAGGCGGTCGAGGCCACGGAGTATGAATCGTTCTCCAAGGCCGTACTCGCGATTTGCGAATGTCTTGCCGCGACCAGACCGACTGCCGTCAATCTCTTCTGGGCGCTGGAACGAATGAAGCGGAGGCTCGAGTCTCTGAAGGACCGGCCGATTGCAGCAATCAAGGAAGCGCTCATCGAGGAAGCGCAACGCATTCTTGAAGAAGACGTGGCCCTGTGCAAGGCCATGGGACATCATGGCGCGTCGCTGATTGCAGACGGCCAGACGGTCTTGACGCATTGCAATGCGGGCGCACTGGCGACGGCGGGTTATGGCACGGCCCTGGGAGTCATTCGAGCGGCCTGGGAACAAGGTAAGAAGATCGCCGTGATTGCGGATGAAACCAGGCCGGTGCTGCAGGGCGCGCGATTGACCGCGTGGGAGTTGATGCAGGATCAGATCCCGGTGACCCTCATTACGGACAATATGTCCGGCGCCCTCATGCGACAGGGTAAAATTCATCTGTGCGTCGTCGGCGCAGATCGTATTGCGGCGAACGGCGATGTGGCCAACAAGATCGGGACCTATTCGGTGGCCGTATTGGCCAGGGCGCATGGGATTCCCTTCTATGTGGCGGCGCCCTATTCGACGATCGATCTGAAGACGAAGTCAGGCGCGGAGATTCCCATCGAACAACGCGATCCTCTGGAAGTCACGGCCATCCACGGCAGCCATCCCGTCGCTCCCAAGGGAGTATCCGTCTACAATCCCGCCTTCGATGTCACACCGGCCGAGTTCATCACCGCCATCATTACCGAACGTGGTGTCTTCAAGCCAGGCGAATTGGCCACGGTGTTTCG
>JAOUPN010000552.1 GCA_029879905.1 Nitrospira sp.
GGGATTGAAACGAGGGGTTCTCGCGAAGCGTGGTATGTGCCTCATGAGGTTTTCGTTCGTTGCAACCTCGCAATGCACTCGTTTTTGAGCGGACTGGTGAAATGTATGGCCCGCATGGCGATCGACTCTGTATCTAAAAGGATATTTCGTTATCTCGTGAGATACGAGCGACAAGCGACGAGGATTAGAGTTTCTTGAATGCGGCGTGCGCGGCTTTGATGGTTTTCTCGATGTCTTGCGCACTATGGGCTGTGGAGAGAAAGGCCGCCTCAAACTGGGAAGGGGCCAAGTACACACCCTGGTCCAGCATGGCGTGAAAGAATCGGCCATACCGCTTTGTATCGGACTGCTTTGCGGTATTCCAATCCACGACCGTGGATGGGGTAAAAAATGTGGTCAGCAATGAGCCTATCCTGTTCTGCGTCACGGGGACGCCGGCCTTCTTGGCGGCATCGCCGAGTCCTTTAGCTAAGGCTTTTGCATTGGTTTCTAGTTTCTTGTACGTCCCGCGTGCTTTCAGCTGTTTAAGCGTTGCCAGCCCCGCAGCGACCGCGAGCGGATTGCCGGACAGCGTTCCTGCTTGATAGACCGGCCCTGAGGGGGCGATCAGGTCCATGATGTCGTTCCGGCCTCCATATGCGCCGACGGGGAGTCCTCCGCCGATGATCTTCCCCAGCACGGTGAGGTCCGGCTTGATGCCGTAGAGTGCCTGTGCTCCGCCATAGTTCACGCGAAACCCGGAGATGACCTCGTCGAAAATTAAGAGGATGCCGTTTTCGGCCGTCAATTGCCGAAGGGCCGACAGAAAGTCCGGATGCGGAGGAACGACGCCCATATTGCCGGCAACCGGCTCCAGAATCACACAGGCTAGCTGGTTGCGGTGCTTCTTGATGAGCTGTCGGATCGCATCGATGTCGTTATACGGGGTAGTCAGCGTATGTTTGGCAAAATCTTCCGGCACGCCGGGGGAGTCTGGAATTCCCAGTGTGGCCAATCCTGACCCTGCTTTGGCCAGAAGGTAGTCGCTGTGGCCATGGTAACAACCTTCGAACTTCACGATGCTGTCACGTTTGGTGAAGCCGCGCGCGACTCGTATGGCGCTCATGACCGCTTCTGTTCCTGAGCTCACAAGGCGGACTTTTTCCATCGAGGGGAACGCCGCATGAATTTCCTTGGCCAGCGCGACTTCCCATTCCGTGGGGGCACCATAGCTGGTTCCCAGCGTCGCCGCTTTCTTAATCGCAGCGATGACAGCCGGATGGGCATGCCCTAAAATCATCGGTCCCCACGAAAGGACGTAATCGATATAGGTATTGCCGTCTACATCGTAGAGTTTGGCACCTTTCGCGCGTTTGATGAAGCGAGGTTGGCCTCCGACTGAACGGAAGGCTCGCACCGGGCTGTTAACCCCTCCAGGAATGAGTCGCTGGGCTTCAGCGAAAAGCTTGGTTGATCGTGTGGTCTTCATAACGGCGGCGCACCCTACCATGGCGGGGAAGAGTCGGTCAAGAAACGCAAAAAGGAACCGTCGGACTCGGATGTGCCGGCATGGCAAGAAAGAGTTTCAGATGCTCACTTTGTGTGCATTGCGCAAACGTTTTGGCACAAGAGGGCACCAGCTGTGTGAGTGATTTCCCATGGTTCGAAGCAATGTAAGCGGGCTCAATTCTTGCCTGTTATCCGGGGAAAGAGAAAGATCGGATTATGAGAATCATCTGTTCCTGGTGTCTTCGAGAAGGAAAAATCGGGCTGATCGGGGAAAAGTTCCCCCTGGATGATCTGCGTGAGACGCATAGCATTTGCAGCGCACATTACGAAGAGATCGAGATTCGGTGGAAGAAACGGTTTCGCGCCGCAGGCAATACGACACGACATCGGACTCCCGTTCGTACCAAGCCCCTAAAAAAACGACGTTCGTCGTAGCCTCATCCGCTTCCAATTCACATCCTTGCCTGGATGTCTCCTTTGTCGTTTGCTAGAATGAGCCCGTAATTGGTTCATGCCTCCGGCCAGTGACACACGATCAAGGACAATTCGGGGGTGCAGTTGGGATGGTACGCCTGGAATGGGAGCTATGCGCGAGGTCGACGCTATCGCCTATGTGAGACGAGGGGTATGGTGTATCGTCCT
>JAOUPN010000553.1 GCA_029879905.1 Nitrospira sp.
ACTCGGCCTCGATACCGGCAGTTTCCGCCATTTGCTTCTGCATGGCAGCCAGATGCGGCCCCAACCGCGGGGCCTGTGCGATGATAACCGTATCAATGTTGCCCACCCGATACCCTTTGGTCCGTAGCTTCGCCATAACGTCTTCCAAGAGCTTCAGGCTGGAGATCCCCTTGTACTTGGGATCGGAGGCCGGATAATGACGGCCCAAATCACCTTCCCCCATTGCCCCCAACAATGCATCGCATACGGCATGGACCAACACATCGGAGTCCGAATGACCCATTAAGCCGAGGCTATGGGGAATTTCGACTCCGCCCAAGATGAGTTTTCGTCCCGGCCCTAGCGGGTGAACGTCGTAGCCGTAACCGATGCGCATGCGTGCCGCTCCTCGTTATTCGTTACACGTTAATCGACAACCCGAAGAACCTTCTACTCCTGTCTTGCCTTTCACGATTCACGCGGAACGTTCTTTCCTTGACGCCAAAATCGCTTCCCCGATGACCATATCTTCCGGCCGCGTGACCTTGATATTTTCCCCGCTCCCCTCCACGACCACAACCGGATGTCCGGCCCACTCAAACAGATAGGCATCATCGGTGGCATGCACACCTTCCACGTGAGCTTTGCGATGGGCATCCAACAACAGGTCACGGCGAAAGGCTTGCGGGGTCTGCGCCAACCACAGCGGCTGCCGATCAACCGTCCGTTCGATACGGTGCTCCGCGCCCACTTGCTTGACGGTGTCGCGCATCGGCAGCGCAACAATCGCTCCACCCACCCGACGCGCCGCTCCAACGGCATCGGCCAACATCTGTTCGGTGAGAAACGGTCGCACGGCATCATGAACCACCACAATCTCCGTCTCCTCAGAAACATGTTCGAGTGCATGCCGAACCGAGTCCTGCCGCTCCTTGCCTCCGGCCACCACCTTTGTAATTTTCGAAAAGCCGAATCGAACGGCGAGATCATTCAGACAATAATCGAGGTCGGCTTGCGGAACGGCCAAGATGATCTGGTCGATAACAGGAGAGGCCTGCAGCACACGGAGGGAATGGACAACCAGCGGTTCCCCGCCTAATCCCAGAAATTGCTTGGGAATCGCCCCCCCCATGCGCAACCCTTTCCCGGCTGCCGGAACGAGCGCAACGGCCAAAGAACCCTCATGAAGGGCCGGTTCGACGCGGGGCGACTGAATCCTCGTCATAGAGAAAGCTGTTTCATCGGTTTGTTTGGTTTACCTTGTTTATGTGGTTGAGTTAAGACTCTTCCGAACAAACCAGATGAACACCATCAACCAGGTAGACCAGAGCCACTACTATCACGGTCGAAGCGTCAGATAAATCGTCCGTCCCTGCCGCTTGAGCAAAATCAGTACCGCTTGATCTTTCGGCAGTTTGCCGGCGATTTTCTCATAGGCCTTCAGCGACGTAACAGCCTGACGATTCACTTCCAAGATGATATCGCCTTCCCGAACACCAAGTTCTTCTGCTTGGCTTCCAGGCTTCACCCTGACCACGATCACGCCACGTTCACCGGACTTCAATCTGTACCGAGCGGCCAGGTCATCATTCAATTCATGGACATCAAGACCGGATAAGATGCCGGTCGGCGTCGCCGATTCTCCCCCATCCTCTTCACCGGACTGGCCCATCGACTTGGGCTGTTCACCGATAGTCAGATCGATGGTTTTGGGCTTCTTGTCTCGAATGATCTTGACCGTGACCTTTTTCCCGACCGGCGTTTGTGCCACCGCATTCCGAAGGTGCGTCGGGGAGTCCATGGGTTTCCCGTCATACTCCAGAATACGTCGGCCCGCTCAAAACCTGCCTTCTTGGCCGGACTGTCATCCATGACGTCGCTGACCAAGACACCCTTCGTATCCCCAAGTCCGAACTGAGAAGCCAATTCTGGTGTGAGTTCCTGAATCGATACACCGAGCCAGCCGCGCACGACCTTCCCGGTCTGAACGAGTTGCCCCATGATCGATTTGGCCATATTGCTGGGCACGGCGAAGCCGATTCCCATATTGCCGCCGCTCTGGCTGAAGATGGCCGTATTGATCCCGACCAACTCGCCACGAACATTGACCAAGGCGCCGCCTGAATTCCCGGGATTGATCGCCGCATCG
>JAOUPN010000554.1 GCA_029879905.1 Nitrospira sp.
CAGGCCTCCTGATCACGGACATCCAATGTCCATTGAAATACGTACGAAGGCCTCGGGAGAAAAGTACGCTATCACAGGGGTTTTGGGAGAGTCAAACCAAGCGAAAGGGGGGGGGAGCACGAAAGATATGATCAGGGTAGAAAGAGGGGCGAGGCCATCCGATCTCGCCCCTTGAATCATCTCCAGGGCAGGTCTACAATTGCCCAATGATTGATTGGTCCTCTTGCCCAGCCGTTGAGCGTGACCCCGAGCGTGTGAGTGGTGCGTGGGTATTTCGTGGTACGCGCGTTCCCGTGACGGCCCTCTTCCAAAATCTAGAAGATGGGGCACAGATCTCGGACTTTATTGTCTGGTTTCCTGGCGTTACTCTCGAACAAGTCCGCGCTGTACTTGAGCACGCAGCCCGCTCTCTAGAAGCCGCATAAGTGCGCGTTCTATTCGACCAGGGCACTCCGGTCCCTCTTCGCAATCACCTTGCGGCCCATCAGGTTTCGACAACCTTTGAGCTTGGTTGGAGCAATCTGAAAAATGGTGAGCTGCGGCAACAAGCCAAAGGGAATGGATTTTCCGTTCTGGTGACGACCGATCAGAATCTCCGATATCAGCAAAACCTCACGGGTCGAAAGATCACCATTGTTGTGCTGACGACAACCAGTCGGCCGCGCATCGAACGAGCGGTGGAACGTGTGGTACAGGCCGTCGATTCTGCCGTACCAAGCAGCTATGTCGAGGTTCCTATCCCGTAACCGCTACGACTCTGGCCACGCATCCTTACTCGCCACAGGGAATGACTCTAATCCGTCCCCCAACTTCACGGTAAGAAGTCGCCTAACAGACCGGATGGGTGATGCGTGGGATCAGCTATCAGGCTGTCAACACACTACTTCATCGCCCATACCCTACGACGTGAATGCATCATGTCTGATGGCGCCGGAATATCCAACAGGATATTCAAAAAGGCCGTCCAGCGCGGCCGCAGAGAGCGAAGCTGAAAAGGCTAAGGTCGAGGTTACGGTTAAGAGGGCATTTGAATTGGCTCAACCTTAACCTCAACCTTGACCTTCATGAAGCTGGCGTACTTTTTTCAACATCCTGCTAAATCGAATACTGGTACGTCTGCTTGGATCCGATGGCCTCCGCCAGGACGCCGCGGCGTTTGAGCACATCCATCACCTGTTTCACCGCGATATCGACATCGGCCGTTCCGCTTAAGACCACGTCGGTATCAGGCGGCGGCTCCTCGACCGTCTGACTCATGTGTACCGCAATGAGCGGTGCGGGATGGACGAGCGTCCTGATCGCCTGCGACGCTTCCCGATAGGCCAGCCCGAACGGGTTTGTGGTGGAAACGACGATTAACCCTGTATCGATCAGTAGTCGAGCGACTTCACCATACCGCCGTGCCATTTCCGATGCCGTCTGGCTCCGTTCGTCTTCGCTGAGATCGGCGTCGAGTCCTCGCCGTAAATTTTCACCGTCCAAGAGATAGGCATGGCGTCCGTCGAGAATGAGACGCCCTTCCAATTTCCTCGCCAAAAGCGACTTGCCGGTGTGTCGGCCGCCGGTAAACAACACCACGGCGGCTCGGTGCCCATATTGTTTTGCTCGATCCTCAATGCCGACTTCGCCTTTCACCCACGCGAAGTCACGGCGGCGGGCTTCTTCACGTAGAGATTCCTGGTCGTCATGGACCATCTCGGTCACGATGCCGCCTCCGGCGATATCGTACTCATCCACCAAGACAAACCGGCCGGTGGCTTCAAACGACGAGGAGAGATCAAACGCAATCGGCGCCTTGGTCCGCAGCACCAATTCGGCCACTTGGTTGCGATTCACCGCGGCGCTCCCCTGTTGCTGATTCAAATCCATCGTGTCGATGATCCGATGGATAGCCGCCACCTCACAACCCACCTCTTTGGTCGCCATCCGCAGCAGGTACTTCCGCCCCTTCTCCAACGGACGCCTTCCCAGCCAAAACAGATTGGCTTTGAATGAGGTCGAGACCAGGGGCAACCGATCATGATGGGTGGCGATCTCACCCCGCTCCACGAAGATCTGCTCATCCAGCGTCACGCCGACCGATTCACCGGCCTCCGCACCGGTCGGAAGCGGGCCGACATTGAATGC
>JAOUPN010000555.1 GCA_029879905.1 Nitrospira sp.
CCAGGATGAATCCGTCCCTTCAAGGTGTCTCAAAAAGTGTATTCTGGCTCGCCATTGTTCTAGCTCCGCGGTCCAGGCCAGTGTCCGTATTCCTGCGCGGCGTACGCCATCGAGTAAGGCCTGTTCGATCAAGGTCGAGTCGGGATGTGACAAGGCCTGTTCGGACAGTACCAGCGCACCGAGCCGGTGTCGGCGTGATGCCCTGATTGAAGCGGTTCGTTCATCCCATCCGACGGTTTCGGTGACGGAGATCTGATGCGCATAGAGTCGTTCGATATCGTTGAGCGAGAGCGGTGCAGCCAGGTTGATGCGTGACCAGTGCACGTCGGCGTCAAGATCGGCAATCACCAGATAGGGTTCGGAGGCCAATGGGTCCGGGTGAGTGAAGATTGCTCCTCGTCCGTTTTCCAGTAGGTAGCGTGGTTCAACACCCTTTTGACGTTGGGCGATTCGGTCAGGATAGGCCAGCGCGAGAAGAAGCCCTGTCTTATCCTGGTCGAGTGATCGATGAGTAGGTGTGCGGAACTGCCGTTTCCATAGCGCAGCGGTATGTGCCACTCGTCGGATAACGCCGCGGTCGACCGATGTGTCCGTGCCGGTGCGGTCCCCATGCAGAATATCCAATCGGATTCGCAGGTCGGCTTGTCTCGTTCCGGTCGGTCCTCGAAGCAGATCGCGCTCGCTGAGCAGTGCGGCCATGTCGCAGGCAAGATCGGAACAGTGGAGGGGGCCGGCTTTCATCAGCATGTGTGATAGCCGCGGGTGCAAAGGAAGGTCTGCCATGCGCGTACCATGTTCGGTGACCTGTCCGGCAGCGTTCAGTGCGCCGAGCCGCTTCAACAGATCTCTTGCTTGGGAGACTGCACCGACCGGGGGGACGGTGAGCCAGGAGAGGTCCGAGGGATCAGCAGTTCCCCACCGAGCGAGATCGAGAACGAGAGGAGCAAGGTCGGCGCCCAGCATTTCCGGTGGACGATGCGGCATGAGGTGGTGCTGTTCTTGCTCCGTCCATAGTCGATAACAGACGCCGGGTTCCAACCGACCGGCTCGCCCACGCCGTTGGTCGGCAGAATCTCGTGTGACGCGAACCGTATCCAATTTCGTCAGCCCGGATCGAGGATCATAGCGCGGCAGGCGTAGGAGTCCGGCATCGATCACGACGCGAATGCCGTCGATCGTCAGACTTGTTTCGGCAATGGAGGTTGCCAGGACCACTTTTCTTATGCCGACGTCGGTCGGGGCGATAGCCCGGTCCTGATCCTCTTGCGGCAAATCGCCGTGCAGCGGCGCGATATGCACCTGTGGGCCAAGCTGTGCCTCACGTAACTTCCGTTCGACTCGGCGTATCTCTGCCATGCCGGGCAGAAAGACGAGGAGACTTCCGTGATCCTGGGCCAGTGAGCGTCGGATGATCTGTGTGACGGCGACATCAAGATGACCGGTGAAGGGGCTGTCGAGATAACGCGTGTCCACGGGAAACATCTTTCCCTCGGATCGAATCGTCGGTGCGCCGCCGAGGAGTTCGCCGACAGGACCGCAATCAAGTGTGGCCGACATCACGAGTAATCGTAAGTCCGGCCGAAAGAGCCGTTGCGTCTCAAGGGCCAGGGCCAGGCCGATGTCGGCTTGTAGGCTGCGTTCATGAAATTCATCAAACAGCACCGCCGCATATTCCTCCAATGCCGGGTCATTCTGGAGTAGCCTGGTCAGAATGCCTTCGGTCACGACTTCGATCTTCGTTGCGTGCCCGACTTTGCTGTCTAACCGCATCCTGTACCCGATCGTCGTGCCCATGGATTCGTTGAGCGTGACGGCCATGCGACGGGCCGCAGCACGTGTCGCCAACCGTCTTGGCTCCAACATGAGCAGTTTCTTCCCGGACACCCATGGCTCGTTGAGCAATGCGAGAGGGACGCGCGTGGTTTTCCCTGCGCCGGGCGGCGCGGTCAGCAATGCGTTGGGGCCTTCGGCCAAGGCATCACGGAGTGCGGGCAGGACATCTTCTATTGGTAGACGGATCATGCTAGGGTTTGTCCTCAAGAGCGAACTGTATCAGAAGGGCTTACGGGAAGAAACGACGGAGAGACTGATGCGGAACAAGCAGGAGGTTATCGCCGGTATTCACC
>JAOUPN010000556.1 GCA_029879905.1 Nitrospira sp.
GACGGGACACCCCGTCCGGCCATTCTCTTTACCGTCATCCTCGCGGCAGTGGGACTTCTGTTTGGACTCAATGACCAGGCCGTAGCCACCATCATTGCCTTCGGCACCGGCGGATTATATGCCATGTTCACGATGACGACAGGAGTGGGGCTCTATGCCCGCCTTTCAGGACGTTGGAATCCTGCGCTGGGGAAGTTGAATCTCGGCCGCTGGGGGCTGCCGATCAACATCATCGCGTTTCACTGGTCGTTGTTTGAGCTCGTCAACATCGCCTGGCCTCGCCCCTACGCGATCTCGCCCGATGCGCCCTGGTGGCAGCTCTGGGCCGTCCCGCTGGTCTTGGGCAGCATTCTCAGCCTGACGACGCTGTCTGTGGTGATGGGGAAAATCCGTGGCAACGCCTTGTCTGAATCGAATTTATGATACCGGCATGCCCATATCCCCACCGGTCTTACCGTAGAGACTGTTCACGACTCGCGACCATGCTCTTCTCTCTACATTGCATCATGAAATGATAGGCGTTTGACGATCGGCGCTCGATTGCATACCCTATCGTCACCCGCTGAAGGAGAAGACAATGAAGTTCATTACAGTGCGTGATTTGCATGGACGCTCCGGACAAGTCTGGGCCACTCTCGCTCGCGAACGGGAAGTGATCGTAACGTCGAACGGAAAACCCATTGCCATTCTGTCCGCCGTGTCAGAAGACACGATCGAAGAATCCCTGGCCGCCGTCAGACGTGCGCGAGCCGTGGCTGCGGTAGAGAAGATGCAGCGCCGGTCGATTCAAATGGGTACGGATTCACTCACTCATCGAGAAATCGAGGCAGAAATCACAGCCGTGCGAAAGGCCCGCCGCCGGTGAAGGTGGAGGATACGAATGTCCTGGTCGCAGGACTCCTCTCGCCGTTTGGACCGCCAGGCGAGATTCTCCGTATGATTGCATCAGGCGCGTTGAGACTGTGCTTCGATGCCAGAATCCTCACCGAATATGAAGGGGTCCTTTCCAGGCCGAAGTTCCGATTCAGCGCGGAACATACTCAGGCCCTGATGGAGCATATCCAATCGGAGGGATTCAGTGTGGCGAGCAGCCCCTTGCCGGTCAGGCTTCCAGATCCGAGCGATGAACCATTCCTTGAATCAGCCGTGGCCGGCAAAGCCGACCGTCTCATCACAGGTAATACAAGACATTTCCCTTCGGCACGACGCCAAGGAGTACCGATACTCTCGCCACGGGAATTCCTTGACTAGTACCGCAAGCATTCGACATCTCACGAACGCAAGAAATAACGATCCGCCACACCGTTGCGACATCATCTCTGTTTACAGAGGCACGGTCCTCCACAGAATTTTTACGCCACGCCCGCCCAGACACGCCGGGCTCGCACCTGACACAAGGCCTCTTCAACCCACGCGACTTGTCCCTGTCCAGCATCCGCTCACGGTCGTGTTGCCTTCTTTAACCCCATAGCGTTCTTCCACCTCCATTGACGGATTTCCGATCCGGCGGTAACGTTGGGGTACCAAAGGAGACATCATGCTGATACGATTGGTGCTGATCTTGGCCTTGATCCCCCTGCCCGCTTGTTCCCTGTTCGCCGAGGTACACGAAGGCATCTATGGCTTTGAACCCAGTGAACTGGGAAGAGAGGGGCGAGATCTCTGGGAAAGGGACAAGCGTGAGTCCCTGGACATTGTTGATCTCAAAGTAGGGAATGGTCCCCTCGCCGCTTGGGGCAGGAGATTCGAAGCCGACATCGAAGTTCGATACCTCGACGGCACCTTGGTTTACAAAGGTCGCATTTTCAACTACATCGGATTCGTTGGCGATACTTCCATCCACAATGCTGCTAGTCAAAGAAGAGAACGCGGAATGCTGGCACAAATTCAAATCGGTATAGCCGCTGGTATCAATGGCATGGGGATTGGAGGGCAAAGACGGATTACTATCAAAAATCCCCTTTTGGTTTGTTCCGAGCCCTACACGATCAATCCCGAAGCTACGTGTTGGTTGACCGAAGACGGCATCCGCGTTCATCAACGACCACTTGTTGTTGAAGCTACTCTCACCGAGTCCTGTATTCCACAAGTCGTTGTGATGCCCTCCATCGCTTCCGGCGGAAGG
>JAOUPN010000557.1 GCA_029879905.1 Nitrospira sp.
ACCCAGCTTCACCCGCTCTCACCACTTCGCTTCGACAAGATCCGAAGGGCCGAGGGGAAGCCAGATCGGAACGGAGGTCAAGTACGGGAGAAAACGGTCGATAAGGAAGCGATGACGCCCCCTCGGAAGGTCCATTCAAAGTCACGGAGGGGATGGTTTGCTCCCCGAGATAGGATAATTCGATCTCGTACACCACGGGGGGAATCGGTCCTGATACAGGAATTTCAACCGCATAAGACGGGCAGGCGCCGGCCAGAAGCCCTGCGGACACCAATCCAAGGAGACACCCGGCCCTCCTTCTCCGATCATCAGGGAGACCAACTGGTAAGCGGGCGGAGAAAGAGGGCTGCCGGGACGTCATGAACGTCGATACCTTCATTCAAGGCTGCGAGTGGGTGTTCTTGCTATATCTTCTCGGTCTGACGGGAGGATACTTGATGCTGGACATCATTGCGGCGGTCCATCTCCGAAGCTATATGGAGGAACGTGCCCTCGCCTCTCTCCCGCATGGTCTCACAGGCTTCGAACCACAAATCAGCTTGCTCATGCCCGCGTATAACGAAGAAGTAACCGTCGCCGGATCCATACGGTCTCTGCTGCAACTCAGCTATTCAGAGTTCGAAATCATCGTCATCAATGACGGCAGCAGAGATCGCACATTGGACGTGCTGATCAACGAGTTCGATTTGATCCCCTTTCCCGAAGCCTACGACACACGTCTGGAGACGAAACCGATCCGCACCGTCTACCACTCTACGGTCCACCCAAATCTACGGATCATCGACAAGGAAAACGGCGGGAAAGCCGACGCCCTCAACGCCGGCATCAACCTCTCCCGATACCCCTTATTTTGCGGCATCGATGCCGACTCGATCCTTCAGCGCGACAGCTTGCGGCTCGTCGTTCAGCCGTTCCTTGATGACCCTCACACGGTAGCCTGCGGAGGCACTGTTCGCGTGGCAAATGGGTGCGAAGTGACGAATGGGTTTCTGACAAGGGTAGGACTCCCGACAAACCTCCTTGCGCTCTTTCAAATCGTGGAGTACCTGCGCGCCTTCCTCTTTGGACGACTTGGGTGGTCACCGATCAACGCCATGCTGATCATCTCCGGTGCGTTTGGCTTATTTCACAAGGATACCGTCGTCGCTGTCGGCGGATACCGGCATGACACCATCGGTGAAGATATGGAGCTGGTCGTCAGGCTCCATCGTCACTTGCGGCTCAGCGGCAAACCCTACCGAATCACCTTCACTCCTGATCCTGTATGCTGGACCGAAGCGCCGGAAGACCTCAAAACCCTCAGGAATCAGCGCGTCCGCTGG
This sequence comes from Nitrospira sp., assembly GCA_029879905.1. GTDB lineage: Bacteria > Nitrospirota > Nitrospiria > Nitrospirales > Nitrospiraceae > Nitrospira_D. Next base: position 1,323 of record JAOUPN010000557.1, read on the forward strand.
CAACGCGGGCTGTGCGAAAGCCTGACCAAACACCTGGTGTTGATGTATCACCCTCAGGGCGGAGCGATCAGTTGGATGGCGTTCCCGTTTATGGCCATTTTCGAATGGCTCGGCCCCGTGATTGAAGTCTTTGGTTACCTATTCGTACTCGTCGGATTCGCGGTAGGATTCGTGTCATTCAAGACATGGCTCAGCTTGCTGATCACCGCAATCAGTTTGGGCGTTCTCCTTTCCGTCAGCGCGTTCTTTCTGGAGGAGATGTCCTTTCATGTGTACCCCAAATTACGGCATATGTTCTTGCTCCTCCTCGTCGCCGTCCTTGAAAACTTCGGCTACAGACAGTTGAATTCATACTGGAAAGTCATCGGCATCTTTCAATGGGCACGGGGGAAGAAGGGTGCCTGGGGCACCATGACCAGGACGGGCACCCGGCAGACACGCTAGTGCAGTGTCCCATAAGTTCCTTTACCTTCCGTTCGTGGTGAGCCTGTCGAACCATGAACAGAACTAGTTGAAAATACTGTCCTTCGACAAGCTCAGGGTGAACGATCGATGTCAACGGATTAATGAAGCGCTTCGCGAGACATGCCTTGCGGGCTTCCCCTACCGTTGCTTGTACGTCACATCACGCTTCAGGTATACTCTTCAGTTCGCCTCATCATCGAGGCGTATTTTTTTGTCACGAACACAAGAACGGAACCCATGTCGCAATTACGCGCCCCTCACGACCGCCGGAACGACATCCGGAACATCGCCATTATCGCCCACGTCGACCACGGTAAGACGACGCTGGTGGACTCT
>JAOUPN010000134.1 GCA_029879905.1 Nitrospira sp.
GGAGTAGGCTCGGCGAAGTAGGCGGAATCCGTGGGGCTTCACTCCTCCCCCTCTTCATCCCTTGAGTCGGCGTGAAATCGACCGAAAAGAACGAGAAGTGGACCCATCTTGGCTCCGTACCGGGTATGCCGCGATGGCGAGTTTACGGAAGCTATTCAAAAAGTTGATTTATTGAAGAGTTGGGCGCATCGTAACGCCCGGTGGACTCCGGCAACGAGGGGCTCCTCTTTACTGTATTCAGAAAGAACTTACATGGCCGAGAGACCTCGTCAGGATGCTTCGTCTGAATCCCCTCAAAGAGCCGAACAACTTCGTCTGGAAGAAGATGCCCGTCGAGAAGCCCATTGGAAACGGTGGGGGCCTTATCTCAGCGAGCGCGCTTGGGGTACGGTGCGTGAAGACTACAGCTCGAACGGAACGGCATGGGAATACTTTCCCCATGACCATGCTCGATCCCGTGTGTATCGATGGAATGAAGACGGACTCGCCGGCATCTCTGATCGCCACCAATCCATCTGTTTCGCGCTCGCGCTGTGGAACGGACGAGATCCCATCCTGAAAGAACGTCTGTTCGGGTTGACCGGCAACGAAGGGAATCATGGCGAGGACGTCAAAGAATATTACTACTACCTGGACTCGACGCCGACCCATTCCTACATGAAATATCTCTACCGTTATCCCCAGGCCGAGTTTCCTTATGCGCAATTAGTGGAGGAAAATCGGCGGCGGGGCAGGGGAGATCTGGAATATGAACTCATCGATACCGGAATCTTTGATCAGAATCGGTATTTCGATGTTCAGGTCGAATATGCCAAGGTCACCCCGGAAGACCTGCTGATTCGCATTCATGTGACCAATCGAGGACCGGACCCCGCCGACCTGACGATCCTCCCGACTTTGTGGTTTCGAAATACATGGTCTTGGGGACTCGATGCGAGACGCCCTCGAATGCGCAAAGGCAGTCCGGCCCAGGACACAAGTGTGATCGAGCTGGACCATGAGTACTACGGTAAGCGGCGCCTTTGGTGCGAGCGGCAGGCACCTCTCCTCTTTACGGAGAATGAGACGAACAGCCGGCGCCTCTACGGAGATATCGAGGGGGCCCGCTATGTCAAAGACAGTTTTCATGATTACATCGTTCAAGGCAATCATGGAGCCGTCAATCCCGACAAAGTCGGATCAAAAGCCGCAGCCCATTATCGACTGACACTTGGTCCGAAGGCATCCGATACCATTCATCTCCGTTTTACGAATGAAGATGGTCACGTAGGGCTGTCGCCTGAGGACTGTGAACAGATATTTTCTCAACGAATTCGAGAAGCCGATGCGTTCTACCATGAGCTCGCACCATCCGCACTCTCGGACGATGCACGTCTTGTGCAGCGGCAGGCGTTCGCCGGACTTCTCTGGAGCAAGCAGTTTTATCATTACGATCTGACTCGGTGGCTCAAAGGCGATCCCGGCATGCCCGAGCCGCCTTCGGAAAGGCTTCGCGGGCGTAACGCCGATTGGACACATCTTTACAATGCCGATGTGATTTCCATGCCGGACACATGGGAATATCCCTGGTATGCCGCATGGGACCTAGCTTTTCACTGCATACCTCTTGCCCTCGTCGATCCGACCTTTGCCAAGGAACAGCTTATTTTGATGCTGCGCGAGTGGTACATGCATCCGAACGGACAGATTCCTGCTTATGAATGGGCCTTCGGCGACGTCAATCCTCCTGTCCATGCCTGGGCCGCTTGGCGTGTGTATAAAATCGAGAAGAAACGAAAGGGGACAGGTGATCGCCGCTTTCTTGAGCGCGTATTTCATAAATTGCTCCTGAACTTTACTTGGTGGGTCAATCGGAAGGACGCAGAGGGGAAGAACATCTTCCAAGGCGGGTTCTTAGGTCTTGATAATATCGGCGTGTTCGACCGGAGCGCCCCCCTGCCGACCGGCGGCCATATCGAACAGTCTGATGCCACAAGCTGGATGGGAATGTATTGCCTGAATATGCTGTCGATCGCCCTGGAGTTGGCGCGGGAGAACCGCGCCTACGAGGACGTCGCGAGCAAGTTCTTCGAGCATTTTGTGTACATCTGTCGTGCCATGAACAATATCGGCGGCGAGAAGATCGAATTATGGGATCGAGAAGATGGATTTTTCTATGATGTCCTTCATTTGCCTGACGGAAGGACCTATCCCTTGAAGGTTCGATCGTTGGTGGGACTGATCCCGCTGTTCGCGGTGGAAACATTGGACTCGGAACTCATCGATCGCCTCCCGCGATTTAAGCACCGCATGCAGTGGTTTATCGAACACCGACCGGACTTCAGCGCCCACGTGGAGACGCGCTCGAAAGATGGAGAGGTGCGGCGGTTTTTATCGCTCGTCAGTCGGACACGGTTGAAATCGGTGCTGCGGTACATGCTGGACGAACAGGAGTTCCTCTCACCCTATGGAATTCGCGCCCTGTCCCGCTATCACCAAGATTACCCCTATACGCTCGGCGTGATGGGGGCGCAGTATCGTGTTTCCTATGAACCGGCGGAGTCAACGACAGGGCTCTTCGGCGGCAACTCAAACTGGCGTGGTCCGATTTGGTTCCCGGTGAATTATTTGTTGATTGAATCCCTGCAGAAATTTCATTATTTTCTTGGCGATGACTACCAGGTCGAGTATCCAACCGGGTCAGGGCAGGCGACCTCACTGGATCGCGTAGCCGCTGAATTGTCGCGACGGCTTACGCATATTTTCCTCCGTGACCACACAGGGCGACGCCCAGTGTTCGGCGGCGCGGAAAAGTTTCAAGATGATCCACTTTGGCGTGACACCGTTCTGTTTTACGAGTATTTTCATGGCGACAACGGTGCTGGACTCGGCGCCAGCCATCAGACCGGGTGGACGGGATTAGTCGCCAAGCTGATTCAGCAAAGTGGAGAATAATGTGTGAGTCGTAAAGGGTAAGGGGTGACGCGTGAAAGTTCAAGCTGAAGACTGTCAAGATCTTGATCGGGCCTTGAGCCTGGAATGGCTAGAGACAAACGGACGGGGAGGCTTTGCATCGGGGACGATCGCCGGAGCGAATACGCGGCGATACCATGGATTGCTGTTGGTGGCGCGCACTCCGCCGGACGAGCGGTTTGTTCTGGTCAATCATCTCGATGAGTGGCTTGATATCGACGGTCGATCGATCCCGCTTTCAACGAATCTCTATCCGGGTACGGTTCACCCATCTGGATATGCCTTTTGCACCTCATTTCGATCAAGACCTTGGCCGACTTGGACGTTTGAATACGATTCCATCGCTCTTCAGAGAGAAATCTTCTGCGTGTCAGACCGTGACCTTGTCATCGTCAGATGGAAACTACTGTCAGCCGATAGTACCTCTGCAATAATGCGTGTCCGACCGATGTTGAGCGGACGGGATTATCACTGGACGCATCATGAGAACGAGATGCTCTCGCCGGATGCGGTCATCAAGGAGGGGCAGGTCACGTGGCGCCCGTATCCAGAGGTTCCGGCCGTACAAGCGTTTCACCCAGGAACATACAAGCATGCTCCGAATTGGTACCGGAATATCCAATTGCCGGTTGAGTACCGACGGGGATTCGATTCTCAGGAAGATTGGTGGTCACCGGGTGAGATACGATTTGAAATTGAGTCTGGCGGAGAACAGACCTTAGCATTGACAAGTGGCGAGGTAGAGACCCCTGACCGTACTGATATCATCAGACGAGAAGGGGAACGGCGTACATCGATCGAACAGAGGGCGCCGACGTCCGATTTTTTAGCCAAGGCACTCTGGCTCGTCACCGATACCTATCTCTCCAAACGAGATAGCAGGCAGACGATCATTGCAGGCTATCCGTGGTTTACCGATTGGGGGCGAGACACCTGTATCTCTCTTCCCGGCCTCTGCCTAGTCACTGGGCGGCATGACAAGGCCTGGCAGATCATTGACGTCTTGTGCGGACGTCTCTCCGACGGGCTTGTTCCAAATTGTCTCTCCACCATACCTCAGAATTCAGCTTACAACAGCATCGATGCCTCCCTTTGGCTTATTCACGCGATCGAACGGTATCTTGTGTACAGCCATGATGAGACACGAGTGTGTGACATGGCATGGCCGGCCATCAAAAACATTCTTGCCGCATATCGACAGGGAACTCGCTACAACATTCACATGGATACGGATGGCCTCATCACCGGAGGAGCACCGGATGTGCAATTGACGTGGATGGATGCAAAAGTCGGCGAACAGGTACTGACGGCGCGCCAAGGAAAACCTGTTGAGATTCAAGCGCTCTGGTTACGCGCATTGGAGGTCGGAGAACGTTTGGGGCAGCGATTCGGTGAATCGGCCTATGCCACTCGTTGTCGGAGAGAACGGGAGGTGGCTCTTCGGTCATTTCGTGCCAAGTTCTGGAACGAGGAAGGAGACTATCTCTATGACGTTGTCGAGGGGCCTCAAGGAACGGATGCCTCGATTCGTCCTAATCAGCTCTATGCGCTGTCTCTCTGTGCCGACGCACTCCCTCATGATCAGGCGAAACGTATGCTGATGGTCGTCAAACGACATCTGCTGACGCCGGTCGGGCTCCGTACATTATCCCCGACCGACCGACGCTATCGTCCCCGCTACGAAGGCGGCGTTTCCGAACGAGACAGCGCCTATCACCAAGGAACGGTCTGGCCGTTTCTCTTGGGTGCGTTTGTCACCGCTTGGGTCAACGTCTTCGGAAGGAATCCCACCACACAGATTGAAGCTCGTACGTTTCTTGACGGTCTAGAGAAACATCTGCGAGAAGCCTGCTTGGGGCAGGTGTCGGAGATTTTCGACGGTGATGCGCCTCATGATCCTCACGGGTGTCCGGCACAAGCCTGGTCGGTTGCGGAGCCGTTGCGTGTGCTGGTCGAGGACTTGGACATCACTTGCCCTTCTCTTGACAGCCGGTGACGGCATCCGTACCCTCTGATCGATTGCGGACTGATGTCGACGATTCGGCAATAGGGGCTGAAGCGTCGAAGAACGCTGATAACGCATTTCTCCATGGCATCATCTATCTTCGCAGGTCCTCACACACATGGGACACGACGACTGGGGCTCATCCTTCTTGTCGGGATCAGCCTCCTTTCCGCCGCATGCAACCGAACCGAGCCGGAGCCGGCCTCTACCGACCTTCCTTTTGCACGACTGCAACTGACGATCGTGCGAACAGCGACCGACCTCTTCCTCCAGCGGTTTAATTTGACTTTGAAGGTGGAAGGCAGCGGAGGCTGTGCCTCTACGACGGAACTCTTTCCCGATACGGGCTATGCCGGTCGCCGAAACGTCTACTTGGCCGGGAAAGGACTCATCTACGTCGTGGGGCAGTTCGATGCGCGGATTATCGATCCGCAGGATTGTGCCGCGAGACTGTCAGAGTTTCGCCATTTGGATCGGTATGTCGTCTTTCTCGGCAGCTTCGATCAAAATACCGAGAAACGGTGGGTGTATTTCCCGGCATCAGAACGTGCAGAATTGCCGTTTCAAAAACGATAGCAGCGGACTAGCGCCTTAAGAGTGGAAGGGCCGTACAGTATGAATCAAGCGATCGTCGGCTACCATCAAGACGAAGAAGGACATTGGGTGGCCGATTTGGCCTGCGGCCATGGCCAGCATGTCCGACATCATCCGCCATTTTTCAGCCGTCCTTGGGTCACGACGGACGAGGGACGGCGACAACATCTCGGCAACATCTTGAATTGCAAAAAATGCGAAGAACCTCCTGATCTTTCTCCTACGGTTTGATATTGTGCGAAAGAATTTCCCGCCCTTCCGACGCGTACTCTCATGGACCCGACAGACCTGGCACACCAAACAAACCAGATAAACCTGCGTACCGTCCGTTGGCAGGACTCGCAGCATTCTGATAGAGTTTCACCCGCCTTCGCAGAAAACTACGGCTGCTTGGCCTTCGAAGCCGAACGGCTTCCAGCCGTCGTCGCATGGGGGCAACTTCGGCGGAGTAGGTAAGGCCGTGGAGCTCCACGCTTTCGAATTATAAAGGAATAATCTGTTATGACCATAACGACAGCACCATCAACGTCCGAGGAGACCAAGCACAAATTGGTGGCTCGCCTCGCACAAGAATTGAACATCTCGTTGCGTCAGGTTGCGGCCGCCGTCGAACTCATGGACGGCGGCGCGACAGTGCCGTTCATCGCCCGATATCGGAAGGAAGTCACGGGCCATCTGGACGACACGCAACTCCGTCTGTTGGAAGAGCGTTTGGTCTATGGGCGTGAACTGGATGCCCGGAGGGCTACGGTCTTGGCCTCGATCGAAGAACAAGGAAAGTTAACGGATGCCTTGCGCGCCGGCATTGAGTCCGCAACGACCAAGCAGGAAGTCGAAGACCTCTATTTGCCGTTCAAGCCCAAGCGGAGGACCCGCGCGCAGATTGCCCGTGAAGCCGGGCTCGAACCCTTGGCCGATGCCTTACTGTCGAATCCTCTCCTGGACCCTGAGCAAGAGGCGTCCGGATTCATCCGTGTGGTTCCGGCATCCGAGGGGACGGAACCGATCAACGTTCCTGATGCTAAAACTGCGCTGGAAGGGGCTCGGGACATTCTCGTCGAACGGTTCGCAGAGACGGCTGATCTGCTGGCCTCTTTGCGAACAAAACTGTGGAATGAAGGGGTGCTGACATCCTCTGTCGTAGCCGGACAAGAGCTGGCCGAGGGAGAGAAATTTCGTGACTACTATACCTATGAGGAACCGATTAAGGCGATTCCTTCGCACCGTGCCATGGCGCTCTTTCGCGGTCGAACACTCGGTGTATTGAAGTTACATCTTGGACTGGGAGCAACAACAGACGCAATGGTTCCACACCCTTGTGTGGCGATGATTGCGGGACATGCGAATATTGCGGACCAGGGACGCCCCGCCGACCGTTGGCTCGGCACAGTCTGCGACTGGGCCTGGAAGACGAAGCTGCATCTCCATCTCAGCGTCGAGTTGCTGGTGCAACTCCGCGAGGCGGCAGAAGCAGAAGCCATCAAGGTGTTCGCCCGCAACCTGCATGAATTGTTGTTGGCCGCACCTGCCGGTCCCAAGGCCGTCCTGGGACTCGATCCAGGAATTCGGACGGGGTGCAAAGTCGCAGTCGTGGATGCCACGGGAAAATTATTGGAGACGGCGACCGTTTATCCGCATGAACCACGAAACGATTGGCAGGGATCATTGGAAACCCTCGTCCGCTTGGTCACACAGCATGGAATCGAGCTGATTGCCGTCGGTAACGGAACCGCCAGTCGTGAGACCGACAAGTTGGCTGCTGAAGTCATCAAGTTGACGATGATGCGATGTCCGGAACACAAGGTCACCAAGATCCTTGTCAGCGAGGCGGGAGCTTCGGTCTATTCGGCGTCTGCCGCAGCCGCTACGGAATTTCCCAGTTTAGACGTAAGTTTGCGCGGCGCAGTCTCCATTGCTCGCCGGTTACAGGATCCATTGGCCGAGTTAGTGAAGATCGATCCCAAAGCCATCGGCGTCGGGCAGTATCAGCATGATGTCAATCAGCGGGCGTTGGCTCGCTCGCTCGATGCTACGGTGGAAGACTGCGTCAATGCGGTGGGCGTAAACGTGAATACCGCCTCCGCGCCGTTGTTGGAACGGGTATCCGGGCTCAATCAGGCCTTGGCTAAAAATGTCGTCGCCTATCGGGATGCCCATGGTCCCTTTCAAAATAGGCTTGCACTCCGTCAGGTTCCGCGATTAGGGGATAAGACATTCGAACAGGCGGCGGGGTTTTTGCGGATCATGGACGGAGACAACCCGCTGGATCGCTCTGCCGTCCATCCTGAAGCCTATCCGGTCGTCGAACGTATCCTCGGAAAGCTGGGTGTCGGTATTGTGCAGGTCATGACCCAACCCACCATGCTGAAGGAACTCGCGCCGGAAGATTTCATCGATGAGCATTTCGGTGTGCCGACGGTGCGCGATATTTTCGGCGAATTGGAAAAGCCTGGCCGTGACCCGCGCCCGGAGTTCAAAACAGCGACATTCCGCGAAGGGATTGATTCGCTCTCGGATCTCCAGATAGGCATGGTGCTTGAGGGTGTCGTGACAAATGTGGCGGCATTCGGTGCGTTTATCGACATTGGAGTGCACCAGGACGGACTTGTGCATGTGTCCGCCTTGGCGAATAGATTTATCAAAGACCCTCACGAAGTGGTGAAGCCCGGACAGGTCGTCAAAGTGAAGGTGCTCGATGTCGATCTCAAACGGCAACGGATCGGACTGACCATGCGGTTGGATGAGAATGTGACACCCGCGAGCAAGCCGGCTCCTGCGACCAATATGCGCCAGGCCAATACGTTTCGGCAATCCGTCCCTTCCCGCCAGTCGACTCGTGCCCCGCAACCGGTCAGTGCAATGGCCCTTGCGCTGGCAAAAGCGAGGGAAGAGAAGAAATGATGGCCTGGTTTTTCCGGCAGCCTCTTGCACCAACCTCCAGGCATGCATTAGTGTCAGTGGCATGAGTGAGCCGATTCCTGAACAGGCGGAGTCTGACGG
>JAOUPN010000135.1 GCA_029879905.1 Nitrospira sp.
CCCACCGACCCGATCGCCGTCATGGGGATTCTGCGACAGGCCAGGCTACCCAAGGCATTGGAAATGAAAATCGTGGGGGAGTCCCTATTCAATGACGGTGTGGGAGTCGTCATCTTCCTGGTGCTCCTGAATCTCTTACCCAAGCCGTCCGTGGACGTCGGGGATATTGTCACACTCTTTGCCAAAGAAGCACTCGGCGGCGCCGTGCTCGGCCTGCTGTTGGGATATGTGGCCTATAGGATGTTACGGTCCGTGGACAATTATCAGGTTGAGATCCTCATCACTCTGGCCTTGGTCATGGGATCGTTCGGTCTGGCGGATCTCCTCCATACCTCCGGTCCGATCGCCGTCGTGATGGCGGGGCTGCTGATCGGCAATCACGGCCGCCGATGGGCGATGTCCGACACCACACGCGAACACCTCGATAACTTTTGGGAGCTATTGGATGAATTGTTGAACGCCGTACTCTTTGTGCTGATCGGTCTGGAAGTCTTGGTCCTCAGCTTTCAACGACCGTATCTGATCGGAGGGCTTGTCGCGATTCCGTTAGTGCTGGCCGTTCGTTGGACGAGCGTCGTCCTCCAAATCAAGACATTCAGCCTGTTCCGTGAATTCGGCGCCCGCACCATCACCATTCTTACCTGGGGCGGCTTGCGCGGCGGCATCTCCGTAGCCTTGGCGCTGTCGTTACCCCACGGCCCCATGCGCGATGCCGTCGTCACCATGACCTACGCCGTCGTCGTATTCTCGATCCTCGTGCAGGGGCTCACGATCAATCGAGTCCTGGCTGCCGGGAAACCTCAGGGGACAGAAAGCCATGCATGAATGCGTGAATCCTCGCCGTCCGAAACAGAATGATGAAGTCGTACGAGTGCGAAACAGGATGGAGCCATGAGCGGAATTTTTCTCAGCTATCGACGTGAGGACAGCGCGGGATATGCCGGGTGCCTGTACGACCATCCGGGGCTCTCGTTCGACGGCCGGCAATATCCTATGCGCTTTACGTTCACGGTACTCGGGAGCAAGGTCCTCGGAACCATGGTCTATCACATCACCGGAGAGACCAAGATCATCGACGGCCGCATCGACGGTGACAGTCTCTCATTTAAGACCAACCATGCATATGTGCTCGGTGCCGATTCAGAAGAACATCCATATACGTTATACGTTTGAATTCCTGGGACGCATCTCGGGAGAGACCATAACATTCGTACGTCAAGGTGAGCGCCCCGGCCAGGCATTTCAGAACATTCTGGACGAATTCATAGCCCTACGCGTTCGCTCGTGACCTGTTGATCGATTAGACCACCAGAACGTACGCGCTTCGCAAACGACTTGCGCCTGACTACGTCGACATGCAGATCCTCTTCCTCATTATTCTCAACCGTTCCTTGCCGGCAATGAGTCGAGGTCGCTTCTTGACAGCCTCACGATGGTTTGAGTAGATAAAGATTCGAGTGCCCTTGTCGGCCGCTCTCTTCATCGGGTTCAACGACCGGAGGTCACAAAAACAGCTTCCGATGATTTCATTTTATCGCACCCTGTTCTTTTCACGAGTTACCCTCCTTCACAGGAGGCCACGGCTGCTTGGCCTTCGCAGCCGAACAGCTTCGGCGGTATAGGCTCGGTGAGGTGCGACGAAGACTCAAGAGGGTCCACGACTGCCTGGACTGGACAGCCGAACGGTTTTGACAAGGCAGGTGTGAGACATAGGACTTCACCATAGCTAGCTCCAGACGTCCACGACTAAGGAAGACCTGCGGACGAACACATGGAGACACAGTCCGACAGGAAGAATCGTTCCTCCAGGAGTTATGGACAGCACGCCACCACACACGAATCCCCCTTCGACGGACTCCAATGAAGTTGCGCCGTCGACGTCAGACAGTGAGAATTGGACTTCGCCGCCCCGCATTACCATTGAACACCTCTACCGAAACAGTCCCAACGGCATCGTCGCCACGATCGCATTGGGTACGGTTCTCCTGATTACCCATTGGTCGGTCTCAGACCGAACGATTCTCCTGACCTGGTGGGGCCTCCTTGTGACGCTGACGCTCGGCCGACTTTGGCTTGTCCGTTCCTTCAGGCATGCGCCCCATTCCGTACCACTGTCCGTATGGTTTCAGCGCCAACTTGTCGGTGTAGGACTCTCCGGAACCCTGTGGGGTGCAGCCGGCCTCTTACTGTTTACCCCCGAGACCCTTCCACACCAAGCTGTCCTTGCGGTGATCATTGCCGGCTTGGTGGCCGGAGCCGTCCCGACGTTTTCGGCAAACCGACTCACCTACCTCGTCTTTGCCCTGCCGGCGACAATTCCGGCCCTGATCCGCTTAGCGCTTGTCGGCGACTTGGCCCATTACACCATCGCCTCAGTAGGACTTATCTTTCTCGGCGCCATGACCTGGCAGGTTTGGATCAACCATCAACAAGTCATCCGTCTCCTCACGCTCCGGTCCGAACGAAACCGGGCAGAACAGGACTTGATCACGCTGTTCGACAGTACCCACGATCTCATCCAAAGTGTGGCGCCTGACGGCAAGATTCTCAACGTCAACCGCGCTTGGCGAAAGACACTCGGCTATACAGAAGCTGAGACGGCCACGATGAATATTTTCGATGTCCTTCATTCCAGCAGCCAGGCGCACTGTGCCCACTTTATGCAGCGCATCCTTGCGGGTGAAGATGTGGGAGCCATCGAAATGACCTTTCAAGCCAAATCCGGACGCCTCATTATTGCAGAAGGCTGGGTCAACCTTCATAAAGAACAGGGCCACGTCATCTCCACACGCGGGATTTTTCGCGATATCACCGAACGCAAAACCGCCGAAGCACGACTCCATGCACTCAATACCAATCTGGAATTTCTTGTGACCGAACGCACAGCAGCGCTCAAAAGCACGGAAGAAGCGCTTCGCGCATCTCAAGAACATCTTCGGCTCTCTCTGGCGGCATCCAACACGGGCTTATGGGAATGGCGTGTGGATACCAATACCGTCGTATTTTCCAGAGAATGGAAACGGCAATTGGGGTATCCGGAGCAGGAGTTTGAAGACACCTTTGACACCTGGGTCTCACACCTGCATCCCGATGATCGTGACAATGCCACAGCATACGCAAAAACCTATGCGACCAATCCGGAAGGCGACTATTTTCAAGAGTTCCGGATGCGCCATAAAGACGGCACCTACCGTTGGGTCGAGGCCCGCGCGTCGTTCGTCGAAGAAGAGGATGGCCGCAGAGTGCGGATGCTTGGTTCGCACATCGACGTCACGGAACGGAAGCAAACGGAGCAGGCTCTACAATTTCTATCGTCCGGCCTCAACCGGCTGACCGGAGAAGCCTTCTTCGGTGAAATGGCAGCCTCTCTCGCAACCATTTTGAAAGCAGAAATCGGTTTTGTGGGAAAACTGCTTCCGCTGCATCACCCACGCATCCGTACCGTCGGGCTACACATTGACGGTGCGGTCCAGGCTCCGGTGGAATACGACCTGGCACAGACACCCTGCGAGCGCGTGATCGGCAAGAATCTGGCGATCTTCCCTGAGCACATTACCACCCTCTTTCCGGCTGATCAGATGCTGGTCGACCTACGGGTAGAGAGCTATGCCGCCATTCCCCTCTATGACACCAGCGGACGCCCGATCGGCCATGTCGGCATCATGAGCCGGAGAGCACTGGACCGCCCAAGACAGATTGAAGGTATTTTGCGACTGTTTTCCGCACCGGCGGCGGCGGAACTCGAACGCCAAAGGACGGAAGCCAAGTTTTACGACCTATTCGAATTCTCGCCGGATGCCATCCTGCTCATCAATCAGAACGGTCTGGTCAGCATGGCCAACCACCAAGTCAAGGTCCTGTTCGGTTATCGTCGACTAGAAGTCATCGGACGACGAATCGAGCAATTGTTCACCAGGCCGACCGACAGTTCATGTGATGATCTCCGAACGGCATTTTTTTCTGCTTCGGCGGATCACATGCCCGACTCAAGCCGAGAGAACTGGCATGCCGTACGAAAGGACGGGACGACCTTCCCTATCGACATCAGCCTCAACCCCATCGAATCGGAAGAAGGCCAGATGATCGTCGCCACGGTACGGGACATCACCCAACGCAAATCCGCTGAAGCCGCGCTGGAGGCATCGCAGGAACAGATCCGCCATATGCAAAAACAGGAGGCCCTTGGCCAACTGGCCGGTGGTATGGCACATGACTTCAATAATCTCCTGACGGCGATCTTGGGAAACGCCGAAATGGCGGTGCGCAAAACCAGCACGGATCATGTCTCCAGACCACATCTCAATAGAATCCTTGCAGCCGGGCAACGGGCCGCCCATGTCGTCGAACAAATCCTCACCTTTACCCGCCAGCAAGATGTCGCCAAAACCGTGATCTCGCTGGAACCGATCGTCACCGAGGTTCTGACACTATTGCGAGCCACCTTGCCGGCCGCCGTGCAACTGATAGAACAGTATTCGCCTGATACACCGGCGATCTTGGCCAACTCCACTCAGATTCACCAAGTTCTGATGAACTTGTGCACCAATGCCTGGCATGCCCTGGAACAACAGCGAGGACAAATTGTCGTTGAAGTCATGCCGGTCACGCTGGAGGAACCGCTACAAAGTCCACACAATACGCTCGCCCCCGGTCGTTATGCCTGCATATCCGTGTCCGATACCGGCTGCGGCATGTCTCCCGACACCATCTCTCGCATTTTTGATCCGTTTTTCACCACGAAACGCGTCGGTCAAGGCACAGGCCTGGGGTTGAGTGTCGTCCAGGGCATCATCCAAGACCATGCCGGTGCCGTTCGTGTCACGAGCACACCCAAGCAAGGAACGACCTTTCACCTCTACTTCCCGGAAGCGGAGAATGCGCAGGCACACCTGAGTCAAGCCATCCTTCATCCGTTGCCGACCGATAGCGAGACCGGTAAAGGGCGAATCTTGTACGTGGATGACGAAGAGATGCTCCTGGAACTGGCACAGACGACCTTTGAATCCCAAGGTTATCACCTGACAGTCTGTACAGACCCCCATGAAGCCGTTGCCATGGTGAAGGCACATCCTCATCGATTCGATGCCGTCGTCACCGACTTCAACATGCCGAGCAAATCAGGCATCGAGGTGGCACAGGACGTGTCGGCTATTAACCCGGACATTCCGATCGTACTGGTTTCCGGCTACCTTCCTCCTGCAGACCATGCTGCAGCCTTGGCCTCCGGCGTCAAAGAGATCGTGGATAAGCCCACCATGTTGCGGGTACTCGGAGGAGTTCTGAGAAAATTACTCGGCAGCCAAAGCCTCAGCGGTGGAACAGGGAGAGAAACGTCATGAACATCTGTTCGCAGACTAAGCACCGTACGAATAGTACTCTGCACGCGGTATTCCAACGACGGCACGGCCCTTCCCGTTCACACGAATAGGCGCCTTCTCTTGCGAATGCCGGTAAGTCCTTCTCTGTCTTTGCACATTCCTTCGGCGAAAAACGCTTAACTCAATCTCATGAGATCTAGAGCTTCATAGAATAATCCGGCATGTCATTCTCGTTTTTGAATCATCACCGCCCCCTTTTTATTTCTGGCATTGATTCAAATTGCCGCACTCAATCGATATTGCATGGTTTCAGAAACCACTGAATGATTATCCCTGCACTCACTACATGTCCGATGACTCCTCTCTAACCCTTACATGACCAAATTGAGCGAATTCTGGAGAATCGCCTATTTCCATAATAAGCTCCGTCTGGCACCAGTCTTGCGTATGGATACATATGCGTAGTGATACGCAACGATGCCTGAGGGAACCGCTGAATATCCTTCCCTATTTGGCTACGAGTAAAAAGAGGCTGCGCCACAATCAATCTCCGAAACACCCATCCCGACAAAATAGAAATCTCGTGAGGCATTTCATGACATACGTCTGTCAACCCGTTTACCTGTGCAACCGAAAGAACAATTCGTTCATACTGAGATTCTGGCCGATTCTCGCCGCGATCATCGTCATCAGCCTTGGCCTCGTTTCAGAATCCTTCGCAATAGCGACCGCAAGTCCGACAGCCCTGACATTTTCTGCTGTTGCAGGTGGGGAAAATCCCCCGAACCAGACGTTAACGGTCTCCATGACGAATTCTAAAAAGACGTTAACCGCCTCGGACAATGCGTCCTGGCTGACCGTATCACTAGCCGTCTCCTCCTCCAGCACTGGCACCTCGTGGTTCGTTGCCGCGGTTAACACGAGTGGATTATCGGCCGGCACCTACAATGGATCCATCACCTTCACGGAAGGCACATCCGCAAGCACGGTGGTCCCCGTGACCCTAACAGTCTCGCCTTCCTCCCAGTCCACCACGTCCTTACCCACTCTTACGGGAAGCCCAACAACATTCACCTTTTCCGCAGTTCAAGGCGCCGAGAATCCCCCCAACCAGACGTTAACCGTTTCCAGGTCAATGACTGATACAACGACGTTAACGGCCTCCGACAATGCCACCTGGCTCACGGTTTCGCCCTCCCCCATATCCATGACACAAACAGCATGGCTCGCCGTCGCAGTCAACACAAGCGGTCTCGCCGCCGGCACCTATAATGCCACCATCACCCTCACGACAATCGAGGGCGGACAATCGGTAACATCACAGGTCCCCGTGACCCTGACAGTCTCGCCTTCCTCCCAGTCCACCACGTCCTCAACGACATCTGACACGTCTTCGACAACCCTCTCAACAGTGCCAACCAACCCGACATCTTTGACATTTTATGCGGTCGAAGGCGCAACAAATCCACCGAACCAGACGATCACCGCCACCAAGACGACAGCGAGCGGTACGTTAACCGCCTCCGACAATGCCGCCTGGCTCACAGTGTCACTGGCCTTATCATCTACGACAGGTACGTCATGGTTTACCGCAGCTGTCAACACGAGCGGATTATCAGCCGGCACCTACAATGGAGCCATCACGATCACAGAAGGGACATCGGCAAGCACAACCATTCCGGTCACGCTGATGATATCCCCTTCAACTCAATCGGGTACATCGACGACAGGCTTAAAAGCAGCAACCCTCACATGGAATCCTGTCACCACCACACCATTGGACGGCTATAAAATCTACATCGGAACGGTTCCCGGTCAATATACACAAGCAATTACTGCCGGCAATGTCACATCGTTCACCGTCGAAAGTTTATCCGTCGGTATCACATACTATTTCGTCGTCACGGCCTATAACAGTGCAGGAGAAAGTGCCCCTTCTAATGAGGTCTATGCGACCATCTATTGACCCCACATTCCGGCATTTCATAACTGAACGCCACATGCGTAGAAGACCATGAGGCAGTACGACGAGATATATGAAAGCTTCTCCGTCTCATGAAGCCGGTCCGCCGCCATCTTTCAGTTGACAGTAGCCTCTTGTAACCGTAGCCTTTCTCTGTTTCTATCCGAATCCTGATTCGTCAACTGAAAGGAACCAGCTTCCGGCCATGGATTGGCTGCTCTTGATCGGCCTACTGGCATTCGCCATTATCGGTGGGGGCGTCGCCTACCTCGCATATGCCTTCGTAGCCAAAACGAAGAAGGATTTTCATGCGTGCCGACCCATACTTCGCGTGACGAATCTCTCCGCGTTGAATGCCGGTCAGACACTGACCCTCACGCCTGAATTTGAGAATGTGGGGCGTGGCGTAGCCTTTGACTGTGTCCTGCAGTTACAAGGATGGGAAGGGAATTTTTCCGTCAAGTGCATTTACCCGCAGGGCCCACGCTACACAACATACGCAGTCCCGATCCGGCTGGGTCCTGATGCGCCGATCCGCACAACATCACTGCCAAGAATCTACTTACGGCTCTCCTATCGAGATCAATGGGGACTTCTCTATGAATGTTGGTACCCCGTCGAACAAATTCAACGGACAGGCGTCTCTCTCTACGACCTTCATATTGATCTGTCCCATCCGGAATTGACCGAGCCAATGCCCTCGTTCTGGGCCATGCGACGGTTGCTTCGAAACGGAACGTCTGACGGTTGATGAGAACACGGGGCGCGGAGCCCCATGACCTCCCATAGTGGACGATGGCGGGTGGAGCCCCACGGCCTTCCAGTCGTGGTCCCTCTTGAGTCTTCGGCGACACCTCACCGAGCCTACTCCGCCGAAGCAACATTTTAGGCTGCGAAGGCGGGTGATTGAAGCGATGCTACTGATTACCGGAGAGAGAACTGCGATCACCTGGCGGGGATATCAGGACCGATTTTTTCCACGATGACTTCTCGTACCTGCTTGGCGAATCGTTTTGAAACCGCCATATTCTTCAGAATGTGGCCGGACTCCGAAACCGTATACGTCACCGGAGAGGATTGAGAGGAAATCGTCGCCTCAAACACAATATTCAGCGTCTTTTTAGGCTTACCTGTCTTGGCGTTGATACCGAGAACCTCTTGCACCGACACCGTGGATGCCACTTCAACATCAGGGCTAGGCGGAGGGACCTGAGAGGCTGTGCGCTTCTTCGCGCGCTTCGCATTCGTGGGCTCCGGGATCAGCTGAA
>JAOUPN010000136.1 GCA_029879905.1 Nitrospira sp.
CAAGACGTTCTGTCCGGAGCCGCGTGCCGCACCGGCCATGACCGCATCGTAGAGGGCCAGCTTTCGCTGTTTGAGCGCCATCATTTTTTCTTCGATGCTGTGGCGCATGAGGATCCGAATGATCGATACCGTTCGCTGTTGGCCGATGCGGTGTGCGCGGTCCGATGCTTGACGTTCAACCGCCGGATTCCACCAGGGGTCCAAATGGAAGACATAGCTCGCTTTCGTGAGATTCAGACCCTGTCCTCCTGCCTTCAGACTCAATAAAAAGACGCTCGGTTTGTCGCCGGATTGGAAGGCGGTCACCCGGTCTTTGCGGGCGGATGCAGCGGTGGAGCCGTCCAGTCGATGATAGGGGAGCGTATGTTTGACGAAGGCTTCTTCTACAATATCCAGGAAACTGGTGAATTGGGAAAACACCAAGGCGCTGTGACCTTCATCCAGCAGCATAGACAGCCGTTCCATCAGGAAATTCAGCTTGGGAGACGGTTCATCGTTGCGGCCTGTTACGAGGCGTGGTGATAAACAGACTTGGCGGAGCTTGAGGATGGCCGTCAAGGCAATGAACTGAGCCTGTCCCGGTGTCTTGGTCCGATAGGCATCGTCGATGGTGGAACGAACTTGGGCGACTGTTTGCTGATAGATGGACTTTTGACGGTCGGTCAAGTCGAGCAGGATCTCGCTCTCAATTTTCGGAGGCAAGTCATGGAGAATTTCGTTTTTCGTTCGACGTAAGATGAAGGGTCGGGTTCTGCGAAGCAGACGGTCCAACGTCCGGTCGTCGGTCCGTTTGAGCTCGGTTCGAAACCGCTCATAGTCGCCGAGTAATCCCGGCATGCAGAGATCGATGATCGAAAAGTACTCGCCGAGGTGATTCTCAAGCGGAGTGCCGGTCAATGCCAGTTTGAATCGGCCTGTCAGTCGGCGGGTCGCCGCCGTTGTGTCGGCAAGGATATTTTTGACCGCTTGGGCTTCGTCGAAGACGATGATGTGAAACGGTGTCTGCTTCAACACGTCGATGTTCCGGCGAACTGCTCCGTAGGTTGCGAGAACGATGTCGCCGTCCTTGGCGTCCAGAGGCTGTCCTTTCCCGCTGTACCGGTGGACTGTGAGATCGGGCGCAAATCGCTCAAGCTCCTGTTCCCAATTGAAGAGCAGGCTGGTCGGGGCCACGACTAAATGCGGGCCCCCTGCGCCTGATGGTACTCGGATCCGGCTCTCATGAACGGCGGTCAGAAGACAGATAGCCTGGAGTGTTTTGCCCAGTCCCATGTCGTCCGCCAAACAGGCGCCGAATCGGTGTTCATAGAGAAATGCCAGCCATGCATAGCCCTCCTGTTGATAGGGACGGAGGGTGGCACGTAAGCCTTCGGGGAGCGGTGGCGTCGCGATACGGGTGAACCGCAGGAGCCGACCGAGGAGCGCTTCGTCTTCTTCCGGCAGTGAGACGGTGATATCCTGTTCGCGCAGCAGCAGCCAATCAAGGATCTGGAGCCTCGGAACCCGGACGATCTGTGGTCCTGCATGCGTGGTTTCTGCCTGGCCGGTCAGGTCGAGGATCGCACGCAGCCGTTCCACAGTATGCCGGTCGAGGACGCGGAATTGCCCATTGACCTGAACCAATCCTCCCTGTCGGAGCGCCGACCGCCATTCATGCTCGTCGATCGCGAGATGTTCGCAACGAATCTCAGGGCGGACTTCGAACCAGTCTATGCCTGTTTCTTTTTGTGTTCCGCGTTCCACATGGATGGAACAGTCCCAGCGGGAGGGGCGGAGGAGCGTATCGTGGTAGAACACATCAATTCCGGCAGCCGTCAGCATGTCCAACAGTACAGGTAGCTCTCGAAACAGTTGCTCCGGATCGATCATCATTTCGTCCGGTCGTTGCATGCCGCGAAAGATATCCGCACCGAAGATGCTGAACGGGATGTGGTAGAGCAAGACTTCCTTGGCTTTGTCCACCGGCCACAGCTCCCAGTGGTCTGTGCCGATGTGGAGTCGGAGTCCCTCTTCGGCATAGGCGGACAGGTGCTGTTTGAGCCATCGTACCGCCTCGTCACTGACGGTGCGCGACCATCCCTCCAAGTTGATCGCGGCTTTGATCCGTTGATCCCGCTCCTTTGTATCGCGGACGGCACAGGTTGCGAAGAAGATTTCGTACAATGCCGTCTTCCTCTTCTTTGCCCGTAACGCGCCGGATACGGCGCGGCCCTGCTCCAAGGCTGCGATGAATCCGAATGTCGCGACGCTCGGCGCAAACATGGCTTCGCCTCGTCGGCATTGCGCCTGCAGAGTCCAGGAAGTCGGTGTGGTGTGCTGCTCACGAGACGGCGGTTTCAGGATCAGGGTATAGGAACCGGCGCCGGTCTTGGAACGTCTGCTTGGGCGGGAGACAGGCATTTCGTGCCCGTCGATCTTGAGCGCCAGATCGCGCAGAGTTCGGTCGGCATGTTCGGCCGCCAATTCAATTTGCGCGGCTTGGAACTCATCAAGCGAAATGGTGAACGTCTGATCCTGGCCGATGCCGTCGCGGGGTCTGAAGGACCGTCCGTTCGGCTTCGGCATCGGGTAAGATTCGTCCCCGAAGTCATCAGAGGGATCGACAAACGAGATATTCCCGAATCGCTGTCGGAGCGAGTGAAACGAGGTCCACCCGCCGTCGTGTTTCAAGTAGAGCAGTCGCCCGCCCTCCGTATCCGCGATGAAATTTCTAAAGCGCACGATGTGCGTAAGCGGCTTGCCGTTTGCCAGACAGGTGGCGCGGACAATAATCCGGCCTCCTTCACGGTCCAATTCTGTCTTGCTCCGGCAGGTGACGGTCTTACACCACCGGAGAGGGATCGAATCTTCGGCGGTGAGTAACCGAATCGGATAGGGTTGATCGGCATGTTTCAAATAATGGAGGAACGGGTCTTCTCCGAATCCCGAATACCAAAATCCGTTCAGCAGAGGAAGGAGTTCGGATGGAAGCATGGGGGCCCATCCTCTCGACAGGGGGATGCCGTTTCGATGGATCCGGAGTTCCGGATGCGAGTGCCGCATGTCGAGCACAATTTCGTAGGGTGCGATCTCCTCGGTTGCGTCATGCGCAACTGTCTGCTTTGAGGCTATGGCGGAGGGGATGATCGGAGAGGCAAAGTCATCGAACAGTTCTGCATGGAGTTGTGCCCGTCTTGTCTGTGCCCAGGTAGACACGATGAATGCTTCGGGCGAGAGGACATGTTTGGTCGTAAAGCAGGCACAGAGGACATGTTTGCAGAGCCATTCCGGGTGCCAGGCCGGACAATCGCAGATGGCATCAAGAAAGTCCTCCCGGAGCGAGAACGTCACGAAATAGAGTCTCGTCCCTTGAACTTGTGCGGTGAGGGTCGTGTAGTCCTGACTCCATGTGTAGTGGCGTACCCGTTGCTGCCGGTGATACTCATACCCTCGGACAACGAGGTCCTTGGATGCCATCGTGTAGATATCGTTGGATGAAATGGCACGAAATGCGGCAAGAATTCGAGGTACTGAAGAGGGGGAAAGGGATCTTGCCGGCTCACTCGTGTGAGGTTGTCGGTTTTTATTCGTCGGGCCGGATGCATGCTTTTTCCTCATGGAATCGGACTATAAGGGGGAAAGGATCCGACCATCAAGACCTAAGCCGGATGGAGGTGCGTACGGTGGTCGCGCGTTCCTCCACCGTGACGGTCCTGTGAACGCATCGGTGCAGCCGATACAAGAGGCCGGCTAAACCATGGGGTATGGTCAGTTGCCTGGTTCGTTCTCAATTAAGAGAGGAGCCGGTGTGGTACTTTGAGCCGTCAAAAATGGAAAGGTTTCATCAATGGACAGTGATTCTTCAGTCCAAGGGTGGGAGCCCATATCGGTAAAGCCTTTGAAGTAGGCGCCTTCCTCCATCAAAAACGACGGGACATGGACATCCCCGATCAATACCGCGGGTTTGAGGAGATGGACCTTTTGGCTGGCGGTGACGTTCCCTTTGATCTTTCCGCTGCTGATTAAGGTGCCTGCGTGGATAATGCCATGAACGACGGCATTTTCGCCGACCACGATGGTGCCGTTCGTATGAATTTCTCCTTGAAAGCAACTATCGAGTTGAACGGTGCCTTCGAAGCGAACGACCCCTTTAAACATCACGTCTTTGCCGAGGATCGTGAATTGCTCCCCAGTGTCCTGGGAATCAGTTCGCTTTTTGTTCTCCCACATGCATGGCCTCCTTGTAGTCATCCACAGATGATTCGATGATGCAGCAACAGTCGTGCCTCCTATTTTTGCGGGAAATACGTAGAAGTTTCAGGTGTCTACAAAAGAGTCACGTCGTCATCTTGCGGGACATCCGTAGGGAAATGACTACAGCTCTACAGTATCGACAGGAACAGGACAAGGTAAGATGTCGGATGGTCACCCGCCTCTACGGGATAGGACGACTGCGTATGCTTCACAGTTCAAAAGGCTACTTGAATGGATTAGGCTCGGAGAGGCGTCGTCGAAGACCGGTGAGGAGCCGTAGTTGCTCGGTCATCTGAGCGGAACGGCTTCCAGCCTTCGTAGTCTGTGGGCAACTTCAGCGGAGTAGGCTCGGCGTCGTCGGCAGAAGGCGTGGGGGGCCACCTAGTGGCCTGTATCAGGCATTCGTAGACTGTCTAAAGTGATGTCGGCAAGGCAGAGAGCATCCACAATAACTGCTTAGACGGTACATAATCAGCTGTTACCGTCCACTAGTCCAGGAAGGACCGGCAGTTGCCCGTGTGTTGGGCTGTTCTATTTAGGCCAGAGGCGGTTGATTATTTTTGGGGCGAAGAATTCTTGAGCCGCTCAAGTTCTGCGTTTTGTTCCGCGAGCTTCTTTTGCATGGCTTTCAATTCCTCTCGGAATGCGCGGAGTTCCGACTCGTTTGCCGCGGGCTGAACCGGTTGTGCTCCAGTGGCCGTTCCTGCCGTGTTCGGCTGAGCAGGTTGGGGGGAGGCAAGCAGCGTATTGAGAAGATGATAGTTGATCGCCAGGGTGTGATTATCTTCTCCGCTGAACCAACCGGATGATGAGCTCGGTTCTTGGCGTAGAGCTTTTCCCGGGACGAACAGCACGTCTCGGTCACGTAGACCGTCGGTATCGGGAAGTTGGTACGGCGCCTTTTGGATCTTTTCAATTTTTCTGGGACGGTATCGATAGTGGGTCAGTGTGAACTTGAGCGAGAGTCCGTCTGCGGAAAGATATCCCGCCGTAACCTCCCGAGGATCCTGGCCCTTTGCTGTTTGCATCGCCGTCTCAGATTGATGGTACAGGC
Organism: Nitrospira sp.; assembly: GCA_029879905.1. Classification (GTDB taxonomy): domain Bacteria; phylum Nitrospirota; class Nitrospiria; order Nitrospirales; family Nitrospiraceae; genus Nitrospira_D. The sequence goes on from JAOUPN010000136.1 coordinate 5,288, forward strand.
GAAATCCGACCCGTTGCTTGGGTGTGGCCTTGGCCAGCGCTGAGGCAATAGACGGGGTCAAGAGGGCGATATCGTCTTCAAAAAATGTTCTGATTTCATTCAGATTGGGAGCGGAGCGCAAGGCTTTGCCGATCAGGATCTCCATGCTGGATTGTTTTTGTGTATGTACGCCACGCAAGACATTGGCGACGGTCGTCTCGTCCAGTGTAATAGGGTGCGCTGCCTGGAAGGATTTGTCCTTCACGGTTTCAAGAAAGACCGTGCTTCGGCCGTCTTCATGGATGGTCGTCACCGGAATTTGTTTGCCCGCACAGCCGCTCGCGAGTAGTGTCAGGCATCCCACGACGAGAAGGCGACTCATGAAATTCGACGGCGACAATGAGGGTGCGGCATGGTACATGGTGCAAACTCTTTATTCGTAGATAATGGAGGACAGAGCGCAACACCTTAACAGAAGGAGGCGTAGAAAAACAAACGTGTGAACGCTGTCGGGCTTGGCCGTGAAATCGTCGGTCAAGAGGCTAGCGGCTGCCGGCGATCAATTCAGGCTCCCGTTCCCTGCCGGAAGCCGTGCGGAGGGATGAGGCCAATCCAAGGACCGAGAGGGTATAGATCAACCATTTCGACGGATCGAAGTTATACCAGCGGGGGCCGTTTCGATAGTCGCTTGGGTAGGTATGGTGGTAGTTGTGATAACCCTCGCCGAACGTCAAGAGCGATACGATCCAGCTGTCCCGGCTGGAGTCGGCATGACCGTGGGGCTGCTCTCCCCAGATGTGGCAGATCGAATTGATGCAAAACGTGGAATTGAGCACGGCGAAGGTCCGGCCGATGCCCGCCAACATAAAGCAGCCCAGCCCGCTCAACCATCCTCCGTACAGAAATCCGATGAAAAACGGTAGCGCCAGACCTGACAGGACGATCAGTGCATAATAGCGATGTTGCCACATGACGACCGGGTCTTGGCGAAGCTTGGTCGAATATTTCTCATTGGTGTAGCGTTGGCCGGAAAGCAGCCATCCGCAGTGGCTGTACCAGAATCCCCGTTTCGCATTATAAGGATCGCCCTCTTGGTCGCAGACCGCATGGTGCCGAATGTGGTCCGCTCCCCATTTAAAGGCGGAATTTTGCAACGCCCACCCACCCGCGATCAAAAATACTCCCTTGACCCAATCGGGACAGGTGAAGCTGCGATGTGAAATCAACCGGTGATAGCCGACGGTGATGCCAAGTCCGGTGACGATATACAACAGTCCGAACATGGTCCAGTCTACCCAGGTGTATCCATATAGATAACCGAATGTAGGGACTCCAATGACTGCGGCTCCGACAACCAGGCAAAATAATATGATAGTCACGTATTGAGGGTAGATGCGCCCTGGGTCCGTCTGCTGGGGCTCAAGGCTTCCCGTGATATGGGTATTGGGTTGAACAGATGCTTCAGATGTGTAAACCATGCAGCCAGTTTAGTTGCCATGAACCGTGAAAGCCACCCGGCCGAAACGATCGTTACTCTACCAGAGTCGGTATGAAATTAGCCATGCAATTTTTCGGGTGTTGGTTGGATGGCGTAAAGAGAAAGATCGATCGATTCGTGGGGAGTTTCACAGGGTAAATTTTGGGTCTTGTTTGCGATAGCTTGGTGCGGTAAGATCCGCGGCAGATGCTTGGTCCTAGGCTAGTCTTGCCGGATCCGTTACCGATCGCGCGTCTGTTCATGTCTGCGTGACGCTGTGTCCGTGTGTAGATCGGGATATTCGGCAGGGGACTCCCTGGGTGGGAAGTAAGTGGTAGCACGTCAATCACAAGGAGGCGATCAAATGAAGAGTGCGTTATCAGTCGCGTTGGGTGTAGCGGCAGTCGCGTTTATCGCGACGCCTCTCACGGCGTTTGCAGGTGGAACGATTTCCGGGAAAGTGACGTTCGGCGGAAAGGCCGAAAGTAAAGAGTTTGCCTTCTCGAAATTCCCGAATCCTGGATTTTGCGTCAAGAACCCGGATAAGAGTTTGGCGGAAGGGGATAAGCGGTTCTTGAAGCAGATCGAGGTGGGCAGCGGCGGTGGGTTGAAGAATGCCGTCGTGGCTGTGGCAGATATCGAAGACAAGGCCTTCATCGATGGCTATGCCGGAACCGAAGTCGTGGCAGCATTTTGCGATTTTCAGCCCTACAGCGGCATTGTCGTCAATTCCAAGTCGTTTAAGGTTGAAAATACCGACGCCGATCCGGATGATCCCAAGTCGGTGGCCGGGGTGCTCCACAATCCGCATAGCTTCATCGTAAAGGGTGCCAGCTCGGCGACGGGCTTTAACATTGGTCTTGCCAAGAAGGGCGACAAGTTGGACAAGCCCGTGGTGTTCCGCGGCAATGCGGCCCAAGTCGGCTACCTCCGCTTGCAGTGCGACCAGCATGAGTTCATGCAGTCGTTCTTCCTCCCGGTGACGAATCCGCATTATGCCATCGTGAAGGAAGACGGTTCCTTCGAGATCAAGAATGTGCCGGCCGGCAAGCACAAAGTGGTGGTATGGCATCCGTTCGTCAACAAGGGAAAGAGAACGGAATTTGATGTCGATGTTGCGGACGGCGGAACGGCCAACCTCAAGGCTGACCTGAAGTAAGCCGTTTTCTTCTGCGACGGTGTGTCAATCGAAAGGCAGCGGATCACTCCGCTGCCTTTCGTGTTTGTGCCACCGATGTTCAGGCCCCTGCCCTCTGCCTCATACTCCATGCCGTTGATCTTCTGTCGGAGTGATCATGGTCACCTCACGAGGCGGGTTTGCCGCCTTGCCTTTCCGTTTCCGACCTAGGTAATATCGAAGCTTTCCAGCAGGATGCTGAAAAAGTCCGCCAGCTTTGTTCTCGCGTCGCTCAGAGGCTCAACGTACGGAACAGAGTACGATTCGCCTCTTCGCTCGCTGCGGCCGCGCTGGACGGCCATTTTGAGCATCCTGCATGGCTGTGTATGCGTCGTCTCAATCATCGAGACATGTAATCGTCTGGGAAGACCATTGAGCTCTTCCGCTGTCTATTAACGCCATTTGGCCAAGGGGAGTGGTGTGTCACGAGAGCTCTCGCTCGCGGAAATCTTTCAGCTGGGCTACTACTGGGAGACGAAGATCCTCTTGACGGCGGTTAAGTTGGATGTGTTTTCTGCGTTGGATGGCGGACCTAAGACCGCCGGCGACGTTGCCGATCGAATCGGTGCCCACGAACCGACGCTCAGTCTCCTACTGAACGCACTTGTGGCGATGAAGCTGCTT
>JAOUPN010000137.1 GCA_029879905.1 Nitrospira sp.
ACCCCATCCACACCGATTCAAATTCCGGCGTCATGGAGTCCAGCCCGTGGGAATACCCAAAGGCGCGCTGATAGATGACCCAGAACATCCCGATCGCCAACATCGCAAACCACCCGATCTTCCAGGGGCGCGAATCGTACCACGACGAAATGTCGTAGCTCTGTCCGGAACTATTTGCTGCCATGGTGGTGCCTCCTTCGCTAAAAAAAAATCTCAATCGCTATCTCATGCTTACGATTGAGATGCGACATCATGTTCCTATTACACCGCTCCCTATTTTATGATGACGATAAAATGGTACTCGACATTGCGGTTCATTGCAAGCATTCAAGTTTTTCATGTCTTCCTTGGACTTACCCCCATTTGACTGACAGCCTCAGGTTTCCAAGCTCTCTGCCATCATCCTCCATGAATCTGCGAATTTGTACTTGCCACGGCCTTATAACGAACCTATTTTCTTCGAACATGCCCCAACCGGATGGCCTCATACCACATCTTGAGCTTCTCGGAAATCTCCATCTACAATACGTGCCTGGTTGAGAGGGGACTCATGTCCGCCGTCATTCTCCTATATCATCACAGTGGCGTACTGCATAGGCCGGCCTCATTCGGCACCCCCCCCTTCTCTCATCCACATCTTCGTCAACCAGCAACCCTTCAGCCGATATCTGTTAGAACATCTTTCTGTCGCATCATGTTTCGGTATCGTGAATATACAAAACCGCAGCAGGAAGAGGACCAACCTCATGTTAGATGACCCCCCGAACTCTCCTCATCGTAGCGGTATTGCACCCCGACACAATCGCACGATGCCAAAACTATTGATTGCAGGAGGACTCTCTATTCTGACGGCATCCCTGTGTCTCATCGGCTATATGTTGATCGGTACTCCCTCTACCACATCGTCAGAGAAGGATACCGTACTGCAGGAGATTATCCGCAACTGGCAAGAGGCTCATCCAGCGGCTCGGCGCTTTGTTCGCATGCCTGCTTTTAACCATGAGGGGGTCCTGGATAAAGATACCGGACTCGTGTGGGAACTCGCACCACAAGCAGACCTCGTCACCTGGAACGAAGCCCGTACTACCTGCGTCGGCAGGAAGACCGGAGGACACAAGGGCTGGCGTCTTCCCTCTCCAACTGAAATGCGTAGCCTCGTTGGCCCGGCCATAGATGCTCCTGCCCCGAATATCTCACCAGGCCACCCGTTCTTAAACGTTCAACCTACCTCTTATTGGACCGTCGTTCCCCAAGCCAACCTTCCTCATTATGCTCAATATCTGGATGCCTTTCTCGGTAATGTCTTGAGCCTTATCAAGATTTACACATTCCCCGTCTGGTGTGTGTATGGTCCGATACAAACGGAGACATATACCCCTGCCATCCAGTCACACAATATTCCGCCACGACTCCCATAGCTCTGCTCTCATACTATGCGTATAATTCAACATGGCCGACCTTGAGCCGATCCGTTTGGGCATTAGTCAATGTTTACTCGGCGACCCGGTGCGATATGACGGTGGCCATCGGCGCCACGCCTTTTTAGCCGATGTGCTGAGCCGCCGTGTCGAATGGGTGCCTGTCTGCCCGGAAGTGGAGGCCGGGCTTGGAACACCACGGGAACCCATGTTACTGATTGCACCGGTCGGACATCCCAAATTATATACCGTCGACACTCGACAAGATAAAACAACCCTACTCAACCGACTATCAATCAGACGAGTACGGGAATTGAAGTCCCTCAACCTTTGCGGGTATGTCTTCAAGGCGCGTTCTCCAAGCTGCGGGCTCAACACTGTGTCCGTGCATGATCAACACGGTAGACCCATCACAACTCAGGGTAGTGGTCTCTTTGCGCAATCCTTTCACCGCCACTTCCCCTTGATCCCTATCACGGACGAAGGAGAGTTTGACGATCAACGATCCCGAGACCACTTTCTTGCTCAGGTGTTCGGATATCATCGTTGGCAAACCTTTCTCAGCGGTACGGTGACAAGACATACCATCGGCCTATTCCATTCTGCAGAGACACATGACTTGCAACGGCATAGCCCTAGGCATTTTTCCGCACTCACTCGCTTGGTCTCCCGGGCAGGCCACATGCACCCCAAACAGTTGGCTCACCGATATGGAGTCCTGTTTATGAGTACCATGGCCTTTCCACCACCCCCCGAAGCCCCCCACACCTTTTCAAGTGGCAACGCCACACACCACCATCACAAGGCGGGTTCTTTATGAAAGAAGACACATTGGGCGTTATTCTCGTCGGTCACGGCGGCATTCCCAAGGATTGCCCTCCTGATTTAGTTGCCAGACTCAAACGTCTGGAAGCTCAACGACGAACCACACACCACCCTCCGTCACAGGAGGAACGGGACCTAGATGCCAAAGTCCGCCGATGGCCGAGAACAGCAGACAGCGACCCCTATCAATCGGGGTTTCTGGCATTAGCCGAGTTATTACGATCCAGCTTGCGAGATACGCTCTTTGCCGTCGCGTACAATGAATTCTGTGCTCCGACGCTGGAAGAATCTGTCCATTCCTTAATTAATACGGGCGCAACCACCATCATCGTGACGACGACGATGTTCACGCCGGGCGGGGCACATTCTGAGGTTGAAATCCCTGAAATCTTAGACCGTTTACGCCCACTCAACCCAGGCGTCACAATCCGATATGCATGGCCGTTCGACCTCCGATTAGTTGCAGATATTTTGGCCGAGCAAATCCGTCGGTTCTCTCCTGATACGGGACACGCGACACCGTAAAAACTGGTGTCCCCACCCTGTTCGAACATTGTACAATACCGGCCGCTCGCACTACATCGCGGGCGGGAGGAACCATCATGACCACAGCGCGTGAACAACTGGCCAGAGCTTTCCATGAAACACATTCTTTCAAATGGGATCCAGACAAGGGATTCAAACTCTCCTCGGGCTTGATAAGCCCCTTCTACGTGGATTGTCGATCATTGATGGCACATCCACATGCACGGCACCTTGTCGCCCAGTTAGCCCATGAGGCACTGTCACGGGCCGATGTGAATTGCCTTGGCGGCCTTGAAATCGGTGCGATTTCGATTGCGACCACGATCTCGGACTACGCCTTCACGGCCAATCCCCAACGCGAATGGCGTACGTTTGTTGTTCGCAAGCAACCAAAAGATCACGGACTGGGCAAATTAATCGAGGGGGCAATTCGGCCTGGCGATCATGCAGTGATCGTGGACGATGTGCTCACCAGCGGAGGCTCATTACTGAAAGCGGTAGAGGCGGCTCGTACCGCAGGACTCAAGGTCGACCATGCGTTGGTGATCGTCGACCGTCAAGAACAAGAGGGGAGAAAACGGATCGAACAAGACAACATCCGGCTTGTCAGTCTCCTCACCATCGAGGATCTGACGGCAACCGGGGGGCAACCATAACCCCCTATCTCTCGGTTCAGTGACATTACTTGCATTGAAATTGGATCCCCCAGCGTCGCTCACGGATCACTTCTTCTTGACCTTCGATCGGGTTGACGACGCGCGCACGCCCTTTGGTTTCCCCTTCCCGAACAATATCGTAGGGCCTGCCCCCGCATTTCTCTGTGATGATGGCAAGAGCGTCCTTACGGAAGGCAGAGAGAAGAGAACCCTGACCGTCTTTGAAGGGATAGATGACTACTCCACCGTTTGCCTGTTCCTGAACAAGCTTCGCTCCATCGGTACAACCAGTAAGAAACACCAGGACGACAACCACCCCTATCCTTGACCAGTATATTTTCATGGGGCTATTATGATCGAATAACCTCCCGATCATCAAGATATGAGGGTACCAGCATGATCAAGTCCAGTAATCTTACAGCACTTGGAGTCTTCCTTGTCCTAAGCCTCCTGCTCGGAGAAGTTGCCCGGGCCGACCATTCGTATCTCCTGACCGTGCAAGAGGTGCAATCCGCACTCTCCAAAGCGCCATCCCCGGCGGAGAAGGGATTCATTTTAATTGACGTCCGCACCCCCGACGAACATGCGACCGGCAGCATTCCCGGCACCGATCTCAATATCGATTTCCGTGAGATCAAATCCCGACATCGCGAGATCGGCGCTCAATTCGAAGACCATATCGTCGTCTATTGCCAATCCGGACATCGGAGCAACATCGCCGCAGAAACCCTAGCGGATCTCGGTTATCGCCATGTGTACAATGTGTCAGGCAGTATGAATGCGTGGCGGAAGGCGGGATTTCCCGTTGAACGACCGAAACGATAGACGATATCTGGAGTCCTGATTGACGAATTTCGTATCTCTGTCAGCGTAGGCTGATACCGATGACCGTCGGCAACGGAATATGGGCGGTCATGCTTCCGCTGAAGAGTGACTTCCACGAAAGGTGATCCTCGGTCTTACGGTCATCTCGCCACAATGACTCCGACACGAGGACATCCGACGATGACCCGCCATCCATGGCCATAGCTTGCCGTACCGTGGGCAAGACATTCCGTACACATTGGGCGATATCATACAAGGCCGTCAGATTGCGGGTCTTCAAAATAAGAATATGCCCCTGTTCTGTTTCCGCGACGATTGTTTGAAACGATTGCTTCCCGCTCTTACGGACTCGAATCTGCCCGTTACGATCTAAGAGCATCAAGGATTGTGCCGCCTCTTGATACGGCGGGTGTTTTTCCTCAAAAGAGTCCACAGACAAATCAAGCACCCTCGCCTTCTGGGTTCCCTCCGAAACCGGCTCAGCGACGAACAGACCATGCCATATCCCATGCCTGCGGCTCCCCAGGGATCGACCCTCCTTATACAATAATCCCAGATAAGCATAATTCTCGCGGAAAAGCCCGGCATTGAACAGCACATCGTGTCCCGTCCGCTTCCGCCATTGTTCGATAGTCAGTGGCTGCGGTATTCGTTCATCAACATAATTATGGACCGAGAATCTTACGCGTTCCGGATCCACGTCAATCGCTAATACGGTCGGCACCGACGGGCATGCCCCTCCCGGTTTCCACACCGACACCGCAAGCCCTTTCGCTAACGGCTCCCACCCAATGTCTTCTCCGAAACTCGTCAGCGGAACCCCACAAAGTATAAGAACGAGGCTCCATACGCGTGGACTCAGCACCCGACTCATCCGCCCTTTCCTGCCGGGCAACATGCTGCCTGGCCCCTTCCATTTGTTGATGCATCGATCGGCCATGACGGGTACGGGATCATATCCGTCACGACACTTAATTCGATGTCGGCATCTGCTTGAAATCTAGGATATCACGAACAGCTCTGGCCAACGTATCCGGCGTAAATGGCTTGGGGAAATAGGACCTGACCGAACCATCCACTTTGATTCCAGTCTCATCCGTATATCCTGATATGAAGAGCAGCTTCAGTTCCGGCTTGATCATACGAAGATGCTCGGCGAGCTCTATACCATTCATACCAGGCATCACGACATCCGTAAGTAAGAGGTCCAGCTCCTCAATCTGTCTGGTTCCGATAAGGCAGGCTTCGAGTCCGTTTGGAGCGGTCAATACTCGATATCCCAACTTTCCCAGCTCCACGCGAATAAACTCGCGAACCACGTTGTCGTCTTCGACGAGCAAAATATTTTCATGACCTTCCGTCGCAGAACACACGGTTTGACATGCCCGATCCTTATCCGTTTCGGAGACCACACTGGGAAGGTAGACATCAAACCACGTACCCTTCCCCACGATGCTGGTTACGTCCAATCCTCCCCCGCTCTGCGTCACGATCCCGAAGACCGTGGAAAGACCAAGTCCGGTTCCTTTCCCTTCTTCTTTCGTGGTGAAAAATGGTTCGAATATATGGGCTTGGATCGGTGCAGGCATTCCACAGCCGGTATCAGAAACAGACAGTCTGACATAGACACCGGGCCCAAGCGGCTTGAGATGATGCATCGGAGTATGATCAAGGATCGCATAGCTTGTTTCCACAAGCAGTTTCCCGCCGCTTGGCATGGCGTCTCGGGCATTGACCACAAGATTCATGATGACTTGTTCGATCTGCGATGGGTCGGCCTTTACACGAAGTGCCTCCGAAGAGGGTTTCACCGTCAATTCGATATCCTCTCCGATCAATCGAGCAAGCATGCTCTCCATGTTCGTCAATATGGTATTCAGGTTCACCACTTTTGGCTCAGACGGCTGTTTCCGGCTGAACGTGAGTAACTGTTTGATCAGAGTGGCCGCCCGCGCACCCGCCTGACGCATTTCCTCGATCTTCCCTCTCTGAGGGTGACCATCTTCCATCTCGTAGAGAAGCACCTGGCTCTGCCCCATGATCACGGTCAGAAGATTATTGAAGTCGTGAGCCAATCCTCCCGCCAACCTGCCCACTGCCTCCATCTTCTGTGATTGCCTGAGCTGCAACTCGCTCTGGCGTAGTGCCTCCTCCGCACGCGCACGATCCGCCCGCACGTCCATCTCACGAAGAGCCCGTTGAACGGAAGGAGTAAGTCGGCCAAGACGTTGCTTGAGGATGTAATCCGTGGCTCCTCGGTGCATACAGTCGATCGCCAGCTCTTCGCCGAGCGTTCCGGAGACAAAGAGGAAGGGAATGTCAGGAGCCAGTTGCTGAGACAACTCCAGAGCGGCACTACCGTCAAACCCAGGGAGCGAATAGTCTGCTAAGACCATATCCATCTGCCCCTGCTTCAACGCGGCTATAAACGCATCTCGTGTTTCCACACGTTGCGCCGTACAGTCGATCCCCGCCTCCGTGAGCATCGCAAGGATGAGATCCGAGTCTGTGGGATTATCTTCCAGATGAAGGAGTCGTAGCTGATTGGCCACTGAACCTCACGCTGATCCTATTATTCAGATCGTGACACTTCCGGTGGTGGCTCGTTGATCACGCCCCAAAATGCGCCCAGCTCTTTGACCGCTGAGACAAATTGGTGAAACTCGACAGGCTTTACCACATACGCGTTGGCGCCAAGGGCGTAACTTTCTCGCAAATCTCGTTCTTCGCGGGATGAGGTCAGCATCACGACGGGAATCGACCGGAGATTCTCATCACGCTTGATTGCCTCCAACACTTCAAGGCCGTTGACCTTTGGCATCTTGAGATCCAGAAAGATGACGACGGGATTGCCTTTCATTCTCGACTCAAAGGCGCCCCGATAATAGAGATAATCGAGTACTTCCGCGCCATCGTGACAGACAATCACTTTATCCGCAATGTTCTGTTCCTCCATGGCCGCCAATGCCAGCTCGGCGTCTCGAGGATTGTCTTCCGCCAATACGATTGGTTTCGCCCCGATCATGCTCCACTCCTCCTTGTCGGAAGCGCCACATAGAACGTCGCGCCCTGGTCTATCTTGCCCTCAGCCCAGGTGCGTCCGCCATGCCGGTGCACGATCCGCCGTACATTGGCCAAACCGATTCCGGTTCCCTCAAATTCATCAATTCGATGAAGCCGCTGAAAGACACCAAAGAGCTTCGAGACATACTCCATATTGAACCCCACTCCATTATCACGCACGAACATGACGATTTCTTCGAATGTTTGTCGTTCAATTCCGATAGTAATTTCCGCTTTCGGTCTGGTGCTCGTAAACTTTACGGCATTGGTGATCAAATTCATGAACACCTGCCTAAGCATCGCCGAATCGCCGGGTACCTCAGGGAGAGGTTCGATTGTCCAAGAAATGTCCCGTCCTTGCAAGTCAAGTCGTAAATCGGAAAGGATCATCGTGATCAACTTGTTCAAATCTACGGTTGTCCGAAGCATTTCTTGACGACCCATTCGTGAAAACACCAACAAGTCATCGATCAACTGTCCCATCTGTTTAGCCGAGGCAGAAATCGTCTCCAAATATCGTGAGGCTTTGTCATTCAATGACTCTGCCGCCGCTTTCCGTAACAATGAGGCGTATCCGTCTATGTGTCGCAACGGGGCTCGCAGGTCGTGGGACACCGAATAGCTGAACGATTCCAGTTCTTTGTTGGCTGCCTCCAGGAGCGACCCGCGTCGTTTCAGTTCATCGGCAACCCGGCGACGTTCCGTAATGTCGTGGCGAATCAGATAATAGACGGAGGCCAACAGGACCAATTGCAGTGCTGCACCGATCCCGAGCAGAACGATCGTATTCGTGGTCACACCTGAAGATTCCAGGACTCGCCGGCGTAGCGCTTGCCGCTCATACATTTCCATCTCACCGACAATCCGATGAATCTCAAACAGCTCGTCCTTTGCGGCACCCTCAAGAGCCATTTGCTTCACGGCATCGAAACCACCATTGTGCAGTTCCTCGATTGCCTTCGTTTCGGCAGCCACTTGTCGGTCCATCATACCAGCCAGCAATCTGACTCGCGCCTCTTGCTCAGGGGATTCTGTCGTCAAATCAGTCAGATATTTCAGAAACATCGGCTTCTGCTTGATGACGGATCGGTAACTCGCCAAATAGAGCGCATCGCCGGTCACAAGATAACGGCGATGGTTATTCTCCGCCTCATCCATCGCCACATCGATATCACTGAGGAGTTGAACCAGTTCGTGACTCCGAGTGTCGAATACGCTGTTGTCCG
>JAOUPN010000138.1 GCA_029879905.1 Nitrospira sp.
CACGTTCTTCGGCACTCAAGTGGGTATAGCGTCGTGTGTGCATGGCAACACCTTAGCCTATCCGGGCCGGTAGTGTTGCACTTGGAGTTAGAACTCAAGAGGTATAATCGAGTCTTGCATCTCCAGAGCCGGCTGTTCCTTGTGTGCGCTCACGCAGCGAGGGAACTGGGTTTCTCAAAGTTTTTGGGGTGCCGTGTATGGACCCTGTTGCAAGATAGTGGTTGAGGGCAGATGAAGCATCTATGGATGTGCACTTTTATCTCTTCAGTAGGTTGGTTTGCATTCATAGCCTCCTATCTGGTGTTTCTTGCCTCTGGTGGCTCAGAAGGGGGAAACAAGCTGGATTTGTTCTTGCCATTCGTCTTCCTCTTTCTGCTCGTTGTATTTCCCGTTGTGTGGGTGGGCTCTTGGGTTCTTCTTACGAGTGCGAACGCCATGACACCTGGCAAGCCCTGGGCATTTCTAGCAGTATCTGCTCTTGAAGGAGCGGTAATCGGAATATTCTTTCATGATTACCTTGCCCCACTTGGAGAAATTCTTGCCTCCATGGTGATGGTCAGCGCTGCGGGAGTTACAATCTATTTTAATCGAGACAAGCCCATTTCTTCTAACCGGCAGGAGTTATCGGATAAGACTTGAGATGTTGAGATGAGTAAAAGTCTGGGAAGTTCAGGCTACTGTTCTGATTTGTGCCGGGCTGGTCATCGCTCTCTGTTTTTCGTCGGTTGAGTCGTCGACACTTTATGGAGCCAGCGGAGGATGCGATTATGTCGGCGGATGAGGGTGGGGGTTTTTCGAATCGGATCATATCGGAGGGGTGAGGGAAGCATGGCCGCCAGCCAGGCTGCCTGGTCTTTGGTGAGTCTGGCGGCGGATTTGCCGAAGTGATGCCGGGAGGCGGCTTCCGCCCCATAGACACCATGGCCCCACTCCGCGATATTCAAATAGATCTCTAGTATTCGGGCTTTGGTCAGATGGTGTTCCAGGAGACGCGTAATCAAGGCTTCTTGGGCTTTTCGCAGCAACGACCGTTCGGAAGAGAGATAGAGATTTTTTGCCAGCTGTTGCGTGATGGTGCTCCCTCCGCGTTTCATTTTCCCTGCTTCAAGATTATTGATCGCGGCGTCCTTGATCCCTTCCCAATCGAATCCTTCGTGGTTGAAAAACGAGGCATCTTCAGCGGCAATCACGGCACGCTGGAGATTGGTGGAGATACGGTTGAGCGGTACCCATATCCATTTCCGCCTGCCCGGCTGACCCTTTTCCTCAGCCTGAGCCTGACGGATTTCCATCAGGGCTGTCGCTGTCGGATTCGTTCGTGCGAGGGGTTTGATGTCCGGCAAGGTGGCCAGCCATGTGAAGGCCACGATGCCGGAGGGAATCCCCACAAGCAGAATGCCCCAGAAGAGAAACCGTACAAATAGTGGGCGACGAGTTGACTTCGGCATGACAGGCTACGTATGTGTAGCGGTGTGAGGCACGCACAAAGCGATCCGGCTTTGCGCTCTACAGTCGTTGTCCATACCTGGTGATCGCATGAAGATTCTTTCGGCTGAGTTTATCAGAAGTTGTGTCCAGCCAGAACAATTTCCTACCGGTGATCTTCAGGAAATTGCCTTTGTCGGACGTTCCAATGTCGGGAAATCGTCCTTGATCAATTCGTTATTGAATCGCCGGGATCTGGCAAAGGTGAGCCGCACCCCTGGGAAAACGAGGGCCGTCAATGCATTTGTGATCACGACATCTGATCCTGATCTGCGGCGGTTCTACCTGATGGATTTGCCTGGTTACGGGTTTGCCAAGATCTCTCGGTCGGCCCGCGCCCAGTGGGGACCATTGCTCGAATCGTATCTGACCGGGCGTGCCTCGCTTCTTGGCGTTGTGTTGTTGGTGGAGAGCCGCATTGTCACCGAGCAAGACCGTCAGACCCTCGCCTGGCTCCGTTCGATCGATCAGAGTCCGCTCGTCGTTGCGACCAAGGCCGATAAGATGAAACCCAGTGAACGAGTCCGGACATTGAGACAGACCCGAGCCGATCTGGGGCTGTTCGAGGGGGAAGACCTGATTCCCTATTCATCGATGACCGGGGAGGGACGGGATCGCGTGTGGGGAATTTTGCGCGATTGGGCTCGTGGCTAGAACTTGATCTCGATATAGGCTTTATCTTTCAGGTCGGCTAACCATGACTGAAAGACGTCTTGGCTTTTTTGCTCAAAGACCAAATCTCGAATCTCCGGTTTGGCGTCCTTGAAGGAGCGAAACTGCTTCGGTTTTTTGTCTTCCATGCGCATGATATGAAAGCCGTCGGCATGTTCGATAATGTCCGAGATGCCGCCGGGAACGAGTGAGGCAATCGCCCGCTCGATGGCAGGCAGGAGTTCACCTTGGTGCACAAGTCCAAGTTTCCCGCCCTGTAAGGCATTCGGTCCATCAGAATATTGCAGCGCCACATCTTCGAACTTCTCGCCGCGTTTTAATTCCTCCATGGCTTTGCCGATTTTGGCTCGCGCGTCGTCGATCTCGTCGGAGGAACGGGGTCGCACAAGGATTTGGCTCAGGGTGTACTCTTCGGGGAGGGCGAAGCGGTCGTGATGTTCCTCGTAGTAGCGCTTCATTTCGGACTCACCCACCATGACATTGCTCCGGACTTCCCGATCGACCACCTTCATCATCAATAATTGGTCTCGTACGGATCGCAGAGATTGTGGGTTTGAAGAGTCGACCTGCTTGCCTTGCTGTTTCATCTGCTGGGCGGCTTGTGTGACCTCCAAGTCTGAAACCTCGACATGTTTGGCCTTGGCTTCCTGTAACTGCAGTTTCTGCTCAATGATCTTTGTGAGCGCCATATATTCTGCTGTTTTCAGGCGTTGTGCGAGGTCGTGCCCCTGGTGCTCTTGTTTGATCCGTGCCTCGTGGGGTTCTACCTCGCGTTTCACATCGGACAGCATAATGAGGTCTGAATTCACGACGGCAACGATACGATCTTCAAGGTAAGCCGGTGCGAAGGCCGGGAACAGCACAAGAAGGCCGAGAGACAAGAAGACTGTTTTACGGAAGAATCCGGTTGAAACTGTCGACACAGTTCCGCACTCCATGCGATGAAGGGTCACGACGAACACATTGCTCAATTTTACACGAAACGCAGGCGTTTTGGGGAGGTAGAGAAGGTTACTCTGAGGTGACAGGCTCTTCGGTGACATAACGGGGCGCGTCACCCAGTCGAACGGTGGCGTTGGCTCGGATATCGGCGATCACGTCCTCAAACCGCTTCCGCCGCTTGTCGGCCAGTAATTCTTGCCGGAGGCGTTCCTGTGTAGCCAAGTCGGCTTCGATGGTTTCCTTGTCGAGCGGGGTTGTTTTGACCAGGTAATACCCGTCGTCTGTCTTGATCGGGGCGCTGATCAGTCCTGGTTTAATGGAATGGATCACCGCATCGACCTCTGGGCCTACCAGGCCCTTTCGATATGGGCCAAGATCACCGCCGTTTGCTTTTGATTTTTCGTGGATTGAGTAGCGTTTGGCAAAGTTGACGAAGCTTCCGCCTTGATTGACTTGTGATTCAAGATCCTTGGCCGCATACAAATTCGGCAGCAACATCAGCGATACCTGGACTTTCAGCGGATCGAGGAGCTCATGTGCATGGGCTTCGAAATACGCATCCAGTTCGTTTTGTGTGATGTCCACCTTGGACTGTAGCTTGCCCTTCAAGAGTTCGTCGAGGACCAATTGTTCCTTATATCGCTGGGTTTTATCGCGGATGGTGTCGTCTTGATCGATCCCTCGGCGGCGGGCTTCTTGTAACAGCAGTTCACGCGTGACCAATTCATCCAGGAATCGCCGTTTGCCCCCGTCTTTTTCATAGCGGGTGCGCGTCGCATCAGAGAGTTCCTGCCAGCGAAGGTCAAATTCTGCTTGAGTGATGGCTCGTCCGTTGACCAGTGCGACGACAGGTTCTTCCTTCTGCTGTTGGGGACAGCCGGAAAGCACAGGCGCCAAGCCCGCCAACAGGAAGGCGAGCGCGGTCGAGAGTGTGCCATACGTGAGGCCAGTGAGTGAGAAACGGAACCGTGTCATATGCAAGAGGCGAGATCGGGGACAGATGAGTGTTACCCCTTCTCCTTTCCATGTGTGTTGGTATCACAGAGACGTAGGCTTTGCAAGGTTGTGCTGAGTTCTGAGAAGATCGCCGGCCAGTCTTCCTCCGGCATTCGGATTTCGAAAGAAAGCGGGCTGAGGAACCGAATACGCTTTTTGAGTCGGTCCATCAATTGATGGATCGCCTCGTCGGAAACGGATGCGGTCGGACTGAACGTGATGGTGACCGATCGATCGTGCACGTCGATCGACGTCAGGCGGAGTCGTTTGGCGTGCACGCGGAGTTGCATCACTTCCAGCAGTCGTTCAACCGGTTCAGGAGGGTGGCCGTATCGATCCTGGATTTCTCCGTGTAACAAGGCCAGTTCGCCGATCTGATTGCAGGCGGTGAGCCGTTTGTAGAGCGACAGCCTCTGGTGCGGGTCGACGACAAAATTTTCAGGAATGAAGGCCGACACCGGGAGCTGCAATGTCGATTCCGGTTCTTCTTCGACGACATGGCCCTTTAACCGCTGAACAGCTTGCTCGACCATCTGCATGTAGAGATCCAACCCGATCGCGGCGATGTGGCCGGATTGCTGTTTGCCCAGCAAGTTGCCGGCGCCACGGATTTCAAGGTCCGCGGCGGCGATGCGGAATCCCGATCCCAGTTCCGTGAATTGTTGAATCGCGATCAACCGTTTTTGGGCATCTCCTGTAAGCGTGCCTTCATCAGGGATTAAAAAGTAGGCAAAGGCCTGTTCACCGCCGCGCCCGACACGCCCGCGGAGTTGATAGAGCTGTGCCAGGCCGAACATATCTGCTCTGTTCACGATGATGGTATTGGCATTCGAGACATCAAGTCCGGACTGAATGATGGCGGAGGCGATCAACACATCGGCCTCGTGTTTCATGAACTTCAGCATGACGGCTTCCAACGGCGCTGCGTTCATTTGTCCGTGTGCCATGACCATCCGGGCTTCCGGCACCAGTTGCCGAAGCCAGGCTCCGGTTCGCTCCATCGTTTCTACCCGATTGTGAACGAAATACACCTGCCCTCCGCGGCCAAGTTCGCGGAGAATGGCATCACGCACGGTCTTATCGGAAAATCGGACCACATCGGTCTTGATCGCCAGACGTCCCGCCGGCGGTGTATCGATGATGGAGAGGTCGCGGACGCTCGACATGGCCATTTGCAGCGTACGCGGGATAGGGGTGGCGGTCAGCGTCAGGACATCGACCTGTGTCCGGAGTTGTTTCAGCCGTTCCTTGTGTTTCACGCCGAACCATTGTTCTTCATCGATGACGACCAGGCCGAGATTGCGGAACGTGACATTTTTCTGGAGGAGTCGGTGTGTGCCGATCACTACGTCGATGATCCCGGCCGCGACATCGGCCAGGATTGCCTTGCTCTCCTTGGGTGATTGGAATCGTGAGAGCAATGCGACACGGGTAGGAAAGGGGGCAAATCGTTCCTCGAAATTGTCATAATGCTGGTGGGCCAGCAGTGTGGTCGGCACCAGCACGGCGACTTGTCGTCCATGTTCCACGGCC
The DNA here is from genome assembly GCA_029879905.1 of Nitrospira sp. Lineage (GTDB taxonomy): Bacteria > Nitrospirota > Nitrospiria > Nitrospirales > Nitrospiraceae > Nitrospira_D. The sequence goes on from JAOUPN010000138.1 coordinate 5,629, forward strand.
TTGAAGGCGGCCCGCATGGCCACTTCCGTTTTGCCGTAACCGACATCGCCGCAGACGAGCCGGTCCATGGGTTTCGTGGACTCCATGTCGTGAATGATGTCTTCCACGGCTTTCAGTTGGTCCGGCGTTTCTTCGTATTCGAAGGCGGCTTCAAACTCGTGGTAGAGCGTTCCGGCTGTTCCGTAGGCGGTTCGTTTGACGAGTTCGCGGTTTGCATAGAGCTCCACCAGTTCATGCGCCATTTCCTCAATATCTTTTTTGACCCTGGCCGTGGTCTTGGCCCAGCTGGTGCCGCCGAGACGATCGAGCCGAGGCACATGGCTGTCGGCTCCGCTGTAGCGCTGGACTTGGTTGAGGCGGTCGAGCGGGACGTAGAGGGTGTCGCCGCCCGCGAATTCCAGGATCAAATAATCGCTCTCGAAGTCCTGTACGGCCAGACGCTTGAGTCCACGGTATTTGGCGATGCCGTGCTGGACATGCACCACGTAGTCGCCCACGTTGAGGTCTTCCAAGGACGACAAGAAGGTGGCGGTTTTGCTTTTCGGCTGCGGTTTATGGCGGGCGCCTTTCGCGAACAGTTCTTCTTCCGTCAGGAGGGCGAGACGAAGATCGCCCGAGAGCACACCGGCCGATAATTCGCCGTGCATCACATAGAACGGAAGCTTGCCTTGGCTTCCACGCGACCAGATCGATGGCGTCCACTCGTCCGCCGGCAGGTCGTGTTCTCGCAGGAGAGCCAGGAGACGGTCGACCTGACCGCGGCTTCTTGCCACAAGGAGGACGCGATGATCCCCGCGGAGACGTTCAAGAAGGCCGAGGGTTTGGCTGAAGGGCGTGCCTCTGATGCCGAGACCGATCGTGGACGGTGTCTGGCTCTCAAACGAGAAGACGGGGTCCCAGGACGCGTCAGGGGCCGCCAGAGGCTCCAGTGCGAGCATCGGCCAGGTCTTGGCAACCTGCTGTATGTCTTCCCAGGTCAAAAATAAGCGTTCGGGCGAGGGGTAGGGTTGTGCGGCATCACGGTCCACATGTCGGAGGTATCCGTCATCGATCTTTTCCCAGGCAGTCTCACAGACGTTCTTCAACGCCGCAGGTTGATCGAGGAGCAGACGGGGGGTGCCCGTCAGATAGTCAAACAGGGAATCCATCCGGTCAAAGAGGCCAGGACTGCGCCATTCCGCGTCCGGCGGAATGGGTGCTGCGGCGTCGGTATCGTCCACAGGTCGAAGAAATTCTCTGGCCGGGAGGACAACCCCGTTGCGCAGTTTCTTGATCGACGTCTGTGTCGAGGAATCGAATAGGCGGATCGATTCAACATGGTCCCCAAGAAATTCGACCCGGACCGGATCACTATAGGCGGTCGAAAAGATATCGACAATGCCTCCGCGAACACTGAATTCACCGGGAATCTCGACGACCGACACCCGCCGATAGCCCAGGCGCAGCAATGCGGCCAGCATCGGTTCCCGTTCGCACGAATGCCCGACCTGGAAACGGAGGACGGCCTGTTCGAATATGAGGCGTGGAATGACTCGGTGCATGGCCGCAGCGACGGATGTGACCAACACGGTGAGTTCCCCGGCGCAGAGTCGGTGCAGTGTGGTCATGCGTCGGGCGATCAGTCCGACGTGCGGGGCTGTGCTCTCGTAGGGTAACGTCTCCCATTCAGGGAACCATGCAAGGCTGTCGCTCGACAGACCCATGAGGCTGTAAAAGAATTGCAGATCGTTGAAGAGTCGCTCAGCTGATTCGTCGCTGGATGTCAGAACGATCCATGGGTGTGTTCCCCCCTGGCTGTGTGACTGGGCTTGGACCAGCAAGCTGAGGGCACAGGCCGGTGTCGAGCCGTGCAGCCCTGTCAGGCACACACGGGATCCGATTCGGTCGAGCGCCGACTGAAGGGGATTGAGCCATGTCGGGGTTTCTGCGCCGGAGTGAGACACGAGTTATGCCGTGATTGATCGGATGCGGTGAAGGAGTGCGGTGGTGGACATGCCCGGGACCAACGGGATGGTCTTGACGATACCGCCGTGGGATTCGACGATCTCACGGCCCACGATCTTGTCGATTGTCCAGTCTCCGCCTTTGACCAGTACGTCGGGCTGCAGGTCGGCAATCAGTTTGCCGGGATCAGGCTCAGGGAAAATGACGACATAATCCACACATTCCAAGGCAGCCAGCACCTCGGCCCGCTGGTCTTCCGGCACGATGGGGCGGTCGGATCCCTTGTTCAAACTGCGCACCGAGGCATCGCTGTTGACCCCGACAACAAGCAGATGGCCCAGGGTTTTGGCCTCCCGCAAATATCGTGTGTGGCCGATGTGCATGAGGTCAAAACAGCCATTGGTAAAGACAATGCGTTGGTTTCTTGTCCGCGCCTGTTCAAGGATGGGAACCAATTGCATGCTGGTCACAATCTTGCCGGTCATGGTGCCATCATACCTATTTGCGGGCTGAGATGGAACGGGCAAGAAAGATATAAGTTGATGGCTGATGGTCTGTCACGCGGGATCGGGTCCGATAGTGGAGAGTTGAGAGTGGAGAGTTGAGAGTGGAGAGTGGAGAGTTGGGAATGTCGAGTTCCGAGGCACATCAAAAACTCTCGACTCTCAATTCAACACCCATACCTCACCACGGATGTTTCCTCAATAAGCATGTATTGGCTTTTCTCTGCGGCGGATGATGCGCTATTCCTCTTCTGATACGCCGCCCAGTCCGATGACGGAGGAACCGTGCCGCGCGATCAGCGCATCCATTGCCTCGATGGCTTTGGCTCTTCGGTTGTCGAACAGGCCCGGTGTCGACTGGGTCAACGCAGTCAGCGCCACTCCGACCAGTCGATAGTCCGCACCGGGTTTCATCAAC
>JAOUPN010000559.1 GCA_029879905.1 Nitrospira sp.
GCTGTCCGTTGGTCACCACAATGGCCGGCTTCGATGGATCGATCATCTGATCATTCAAAAAGAGGCTGTACCGACGGATCCGTTCGGTCTTCACCTCGATCCGATTCGTTTCAATCATTGCAGCATCCAGCTTGGCATATTCCCGTCGCGCCAGCTTGTCGTCGCTCTTATCGACCAGATCCTCGGAAAAGGCTGCGATGGGATCAGTGGCATCGAGACGCACCCAGCTGAATGGTTGGAAATGGGTGGCATCCCGGGCGACTGTCAATTTTAACGGCATGGAGTCCCGACGACGACTATCAAACCAGGCCACAAGATCCGGGACTTCTTCTTTCGGGAAATAGTGCCCGCCCGCATGCGGATGTTCGCCCTGATGCTCGCGATAGACATACGGATATCCAAGAGACTCCAACGTTCGAACAATCGACCGGCTCAGTTCCACCGGCATGACCTGATCCTTTTCTCCATGAATAATATAGGTCGGCATGTTGCGAAGATTGGCCAGAAACGGCATCAGTACATCATCCAAACCACCGGCCATCGGAGCGATTCCGGCAAACAACGGCGCGTGGTGCATCCCGATCAACCAGGTGCCGATCCCTCCGTTGGACATGCCAGTCAGAAATATTCGATCAGGATCGATATGGTATCGCCTTCTCAGATCGTGAATCGTCGCCACAACCAGTTCCTCGGCCTTCCTCGTGAACCAAGCCCCATACGGATAGGTCGGACAGGCCAGGATATAGCGATTACCCAATCGGCTTTCCCAACGTTCAAGATACGTTTCCCCGTCAAATCCTGCCCCATGCAAACACACCACTAGCCCGATGCCCGTCGAAGGGTCATACGATGAGGGGACAACCATCGACAAAGGATAGGCCTGTCCACGAACGACGACCTCTTGGTCGGCAAACATACCGGTCGGCTGTTTGCCATACACCCTCCCGCCCTTGATGATGCCGGCGACCTCATCGATAGAGGCTTTCGGATGAGCGGTAATGAGGCGCAGTAATCGGTCGGCGTCTTCGCTCTCCGTCGTATCAAGGTACTGAAATACCAACGGGGCAAGGTGTTCCGGTTCATCGACCGGACCATGGGCAAGGCTCAACCCCGGATTGCCACCGACCAGTGAAAAGATAAGCAGAGCAAGAATTCGGCCGATCACAGATCGCCTTCCACGATAAGATCCTCTCCGGTCGATCGTGTCCTGACATTGCGTAGTCTCAGCGCCGAAGTCAGTTTGATTGGGCTCTTCCCTCCGAGCACACTCTTGGCATCATTGCCGCCGAGCAATACCGGTGCGATGTAGAAACACACATGTTGAACAAGCTTTGCCTTTAACATGGCCGCATGCAGTTCCCCGCCGCCTTCCACGAGAAGAGATGTTACGCCTCGTTGCCCCAGTTCGCGCACCAACGCGACAAGAGACACTCTTCCTCCTAGACTTGGAAGGGTAAGCACCTCGATACCCAGTTTTTCAAACCGCTGTTTCCGAGAGACGTCAGCTGAGTCAGTTGTGGCGATCAGGGTCCTGGCCTGCTTTTGATCGGTGAGAATCTGAGCCTTCAACGGAAGACGCAATGCACTATCCACGACGACCCGAAGCGGCTGTCGTGAGGCCATCTTCTTGAGGTGAGGACCGGTTCGAGCCGTCAACGCAGGATCGTCCGACAACACCGTCCCCGCTCCGACCAGCACCGCATCGATCTCACGACGAATCCGATGCGCCTCGACTCTGGAATGCGCACCGGTAATCCACTTGGACTCGCCGGACGCCGTCGCGATCTTCCCATCCAACGTCATTCCCGCTTTGAGGGTGACGAATGGGCGTCTGGTGGTGATCCAATGGCAATAGGCCCTATTCAATTCCTCTGCGTCACCGCGACCCACACCCACCGTTACGGATAGTCCGGCTCGACGGAGCGCCGTGACTCCTCTTCCCTTGACCGACGGATTCGGATCGGTCATGGCAACGACGACTCGGGCGACGCCGGAGCGAATGATGTCCGGCACACAGGGAGGCGTGCGCTTTTTAAGATGGCAACAGGGTTCGAGCGTGACATAGAGTGTGGCGCCTTGAGCATCGGCACCGGCGCGTTT
>JAOUPN010000560.1 GCA_029879905.1 Nitrospira sp.
GAATCCCTGTTGAATATGATGGCGCGAATGTCTTGCAGGCTCGCTATACCCACGGCCCCGGCATTGATGAGCCGATTGCGGTGACGAAGGGTGGGGCGACCTACTTCTATCATCAGGATGGCTTGGGTTCCGTCACCGATCTCACCGACAGCACCGGCGCGACGGCGAAGAGTTACAGCTATGATGCGTACGGGAATATCGTGGAGCAAACGGGCACGGTGGAGCAGCCGTACACGTACACGGGGAGAGAGTTCGATGCGGAGAGCGGGCTGTATTACTACAGAGCGAGATACTACGATCCGACGACGGGGAGGTTCTTGCAAAAGGATCCAAGAGGATTCGAAGGCGGAGATCTTTTGCTTTATGGTTACGCAAAAGAGAATCCTGTATTGTATTCTGATCCCGATGGGCTCAAGCGATATATATTGAGAATTGGTGCAGGTGGTGGAGGGGGACGAGTATTAGTTGGCAGCCTTTATGAGGCCACTATTAGAGATAGAGAAACAGGTGACCGATGTCAATATCAGATCAGATGTTTTGGTCTGGGGCTGAGTTATGGGGCGGAGTCGAATGCTGGATCGCCACCGATTTACTTTGATGATGGGAAGGCGTGTTCCTCATGCGGCGATTTTGAGGGGAATGGATATATGAGTGATGCATCAATAATCGTTGGTGCGGGATACACATTTGGAGGAGCGATTAAAATTCCTAATGGTCCTCTGGTGAAACGAAAAAAAGGCGCGGATTATGGGGGGATTCGAATTGGGGTAAGCCATACTATATGCTACTTTGCGCGATTTTGATCTGAAGACAAATGAAGGACACATGATGTGGGTTGTAGTTTTCCCTATTGTAATCATCAGCGTTGGGATTGTACTGACCATCCAGCCTCGAAAATCTGGAGAAGTAATATGCAGGCATTATCGCCGCGATCCAGTGATACGGCTAGCGGGAGACGCCCAATTCCGAATTGGAACAGCGTATGTCGTCGTATTGGGACTGACATTGATAGTGGTTGGTTGCTTTGGCCTGTATGACTTCATTACGGATCCAGAAGTCCGCAGGTGGCCATGAACTGTCCCCACCAGAGGGGGGTCAGCATGAGCTGGCTCGGTCCCCCCAAAGGGGTCAGCAACTGTCTTGGCTGTCAAGAGCCGAATAGCGTATTTTTAGATTCATCCGTGAACATTCTGCGCACACACGTGGCCTCGCGCGAATTCAACTCAGAAGTGCAATTTCTGACGGTGACATGATCGGGACAAACGTCTTGGCAAAGAGTTCATTGGGTGTGTTGTAGCCCCGCGTTTTTCTCGGCCGGTTGTTCAGCAGGGAGAGCGCCTGCTCGATCTGCGCGGGTGTCACCGTCTTGAAGTTGGTCCGCTTCGGGAAGAATTGCCGGAGCAGGCCATTGGTATTCTCATTGATCCCTCGCTCCCAGGACGCATACGGCGTGGCGAAGTAGGTCCGGGCTTTCAGCGCGGCCGCCATCTTCTCATGCTGTAGAAATTCTGACCCGTTGTCGAAGGTCAAGGTTTTCACCTGGCTCGCCACAGGTTCAAGGAGTCTGATGATCGCCTTCTGGACCGATTCCGCTGTTTTCTGGGGGACCGGAGCACAGAGGGTGAACAAGGATTTACGCTCCACGAGCGTCACCAGGGCACTCTTCCGATCGCCCCCGACCAGGGTATCGCATTCCCAGTCCCCGATCCGTCTCTTCTGGGCCACGATCAGTGGGGGGCCTCAATCGGCGTACGATTGGGGATCCGTGACGCCCGCGCCCCCGAGCCATACCGTTTGCGCCGCCGCTTTCCGCCATGACGCAAGTATTGGCGCAACACGCCATGGGTGTGTCGGTGGACGTTGATGAACCGATAGATGGTTTCATGGCTGAGAGAGATGGTGTGGTGCGTCTTGAGATAGGCGCTGATTTGCTCCGGGCTCAAATACCGCTTGAGCAGCGCCACCATGAGGGCCGCCGTCCGTCCAGTCAACTTGCGATGCTTACGCGTATTCGCCCGGCGTTGCCGCTGACGGTGGAAATACTTCGCCCACTCATAGGTGTAGAGATGGGCGCTGGGCCACATGTTCCGCCGCTTCT
>JAOUPN010000561.1 GCA_029879905.1 Nitrospira sp.
CAGACAGCGGTACCAGGGCGGAGCTCAAGAAAATCATGGGCAAAGACAAGAATCCCAGAACGGAGAAGAAGTCGCCGTGACTCTTCACGGAGAAGGCCATGGCCATGGAAATCGCCGTCAGCCCGACCCCGAACATCATCCCGATCAGGATAATGACTATCACGCCGGGGAAGCCTGTTGCCGGGTGGACGTCGAATAGGAAGGCGACTCCAAGAATGACCAGCACCTGGAGCGACGTGATGGTCATGACGAATATAAACCGGCTCACAATCACGGAGCTTCGGCTGATCGGAGTCGACATCAGGCGTTCGAGAAACCCGTTTTCTTTGTCGAACAACAGGTCGACACCCCCGGCCAGGCCGTTATTGAGGACGGTCATGACCACGACGCCGGCGGCCAAAAAGCTGATGTAATTCGGTGCCTGCGTCACCTGCGTATCCGCGGCGCGTTGGAACAGGTTGCCGAAAAAAATCAACCAAAACAGCATGGGTTGGACCAGTGTGAACAGCATGCTGAACTTTTCACGGCTGAGTCTGCGGACCCACCGCATGGTCAGGGCAGCGATTTCCTGTCGATATTCTTTCATGGTGTGATCTGTGATCAGTGACGGGTGATCAGTTGAGGCGTCTCTCAACTAGTCACTCTTCACCCATCACTTCTCGTTCTCCTTTGGAAGTTCGTCTTGAATGCGGCGTCCGGTGTGGGCGATGAAGACATCGTCAAGCCGAGGCCGATTGTATTGGATGAACTCAATGCTGCAGCCGAGCCGATTGGAGGCTTCCATGATGGCCGGCAGCGCTTTCTCAGGTGATTCGACGCGAATGTCGAGGCCTTTTTCCGTTGCCCGAGCAGATCTGATGGCCGGTTGACCTTTCAGCGCGGACTCCAGGCCCGCGATCCGATCCGTTTCCTTGATCGTCAGCGAGACGATATCCCCTCCGAGCGCGACCTTCAGTTCGGTCGGGGAGCTCAGCGCTTTAATTTTGCCGCCGTCGATAATCGCCAATCGGTCGCACAACTGATCCGCTTCATCCAGGTAGTTCGTCGTCATCACGACGGTGATGCCGCGGGCTTTCAGCATCCGCACATATTCCCAGATTCTGAGACGGCTTTGGACATCAAGGCCGAGCGTCGGTTCATCAAGAAACAGGATTTTCGGATCAGGGAGCAGCCCGCAGGCGATATCCAGTTTGCGTTTCATGCCGCCGGAATAGGTTTTGGCCGGGCGGTCTGCATGGGCTTCCAACTCGACCAGCTTTAACAGCTCGGGGATCCGTTTGTCTGCTTCTTCCTTAGAGAGGTGATAGAGCGCACCCAGCAGCTGAAGGTGTTCACGGCCTGTGAGAAAGCGGTCGATCGCCCGCTCCTGCGGCACGTAGCCGATCAGTGTTCGTACCTTGTCCGCATCCCGAACCGTGTCATGCCCGAAAATAGATGCGGTGCCGGAGGTGGGGTGCAGCAGCGTAATGAGGGTGCGCAACGTCGTGCTTTTCCCTGCGCCGTTGGGTCCCAGTAAGCCGAAGATTTCCCCCGCATACACTTGAAACGAGAGGCCGTCGACGGCTTTATGCGTGTCGTAGGTTTTGCATAAGTGACTGACCTCGATGGCAACGGTGTGTTCCATGACTTCTTTTACTCCCAGCCTATTGCGCCGTGCCGATCGTGCAACATGAATTGGATAAGGTCGTTTAAACGTCGGGCCCGCTGCCGGAGTCCATCGGCTTCCAATAGGAATTGTTTTTCCAGCGGCGTGCATTCCAGATAGGTCGACAGGGTATTCACCAATACTTCATCGCTCACTTCATCACGGAAGAACCCTTGCCAGGCCGCGCTGTCTTCCCGTGTTTGCAGATATCTGCTGAGGATATCGATCAAGGCGTGCCGAACATCGGGAGTCAGGCCTTCTTCTGTCGTCCTGGGCTTGATCCGAATCGTTGCTTCACGGTAGGGCTTGTCGAAATGCTCGCGTTCGACCTCGCAGCGCTCGAGTCCTTGGAGCAAGATGTTCGATCGGCCGTCCGGCAACGGTTGCACGCTCATGATACGTCCCACGCACAGCGTGGAGTATATCGCCGGGTTCCCATAATAATCCGAT
>JAOUPN010000562.1 GCA_029879905.1 Nitrospira sp.
ATCCACCACAATACGAAAGGCAAACACATCCATCACTTCATTAAAGGAGAGTTTTTTCTCGCGCATCTTTTTATAGGTACTGTAGATGTGCTTCTCCCTGCCAATCACGGAACCATCCAGTCCTTCCTGGCGGAGCCTTTCTTTCATGCTGTCTTCCATTTTACTGACGATCTCGCGACGGTTACCGCGCACCCGTTTCATGGCATCGGTCAGCACTCGGTAACGTAGCGGATTACTGGCCAGAAAGCCCAAGTCTTCCAGCTCCATACGTATCCCGTGCATGCCCAGACGATTGGCTATAGGGGCATAGATATCCAGGGTCTCCCTGGCGATACGTCGACGTTTGTCGGGCCGCATCACTTCCAGGGTGCGCATGTTGTGCAACCTGTCGGCCAGCTTGACCAGGATGACGCGAATATCATTCACCATGGCCAGCATCATCTTGCGGAAGTTTTCCGCCTGGGCCTCGGCCTTGCTATCAAATTCAATATGGGTCAGCTTGCTCACCCCATCGACCAGTTCGGCAACCTCTTCACCAAAACTATTGGCCAGCTGTTCCTTGGCGGTTGGGGTATCTTCAATAACATCATGCAGGATGGCGGCAATGATGGTGGGAGGGTCCATGTGCAGCTCAGCGAGGATGCGAGCTACGGTCAGGGGATGAAAAATGTAGGCCTCGCCACTCTTGCGCATCTGGCCCTCATGGGCCTCGGCACCAAACAGATACGCCCGATAGATATCTGCCACCTCTTCAGGTGACATATAGTCTTCGAGCATTTCACATAAATGGCTGATGCGAAACGCCGGCTGGCGTTCCGCATGGGGTTTGTTCGACCTTGGATGCGGCCTGGCGCTAATACACGCCTCCCGCTTACTCGTCTTCGTTCTTCAGAACGGGATTTTCGGTCGTCGCTTCGATAATTTCGTCACTGGGTTGGGCGGCGGCTTCTGGCGCAACAGTCTCTTCAATTGCCAGTAATTCTTCTTCTACCACCTCGGCTTCTTCCACTTCATTGAGGATATCGCGAGTCACATAGCCATCAGCGATTTCGCGCAGGGCGACAACGGTGGGCTTGTCGTTTTCCCAGTCAACCATGGGATCTTTGCCGTTAGCAATCTGGCGGGCGCGCTTGGTGGCGACCAGTACCAGCTGGAAACGGTTGTCTACATTGTCCAGACAGTCTTCTACAGTTACACGTGCCATGTTTTACTCCAGTGAGTTGCCGACCCGGCTCCAGCAGTGGGGCAGCCAATTGTGATACAGGAACCGATAAGTATACCGGCCGGAGGGCTATTGTTCCAGCAGGCTCTCGATCATTTTGCCATGCCGCCATTGCTGGGCTGATAGCCGCTGGCGCTGGCAGGTGACAATGGCCTGCAATTCGGCCAGGGCCGTGGCAAAATCATTATTAATCACCACGTAGTCAAATTCATTGTAATGGGAGCTTTCTGACTGGGCATCCCGCATACGCCGGGCAATGATCTCATCGCTGTCCTGGCCCCGACCTCGCAAACGCTCCTCCAGTGCCTGGCGCGATGGTGGCAGGATAAATACGCCGACCGTCTCTGGCATCAATTCACGTACCTGTCGGGCACCCTGCCAGTCGATTTCTAGAATCACATCCATGCCCAGGGCCAGCTGCTGCTCAATCCCGGTTCGTGAGGTTCCATAGTAGTTATCGAACACTTTGGCATGTTCCAGGAAGGCATGCTCGGCCACCATTTTTTCAAATTGTGGGATATCGACAAAATGGTAGTGGATACCGTTTTCCTCTCCCGGCCGCATTGCGCGCGTGGTGTGCGACACAGAAACGGCAATACCGTCCATATTTTCCAGTAAGGCCTTTACCAGGGAGGTCTTTCCCGCACCGGAGGGTGCAGCGAACACATACAGGGTGCCGGGATAATCGATTTGAGTCTTGCTCATGGGTCCGGAATTCCTTTCAGGAAATTACACAAGGCCGAATTCTAACGATTCATCACGGAGAATGGTATCACCGACAATAAATAGCGACGTTCGACTTTCTCAATGTATTAGCCATGTTGTACTTATGCGATCCTGGAAAGGAAGTAGGTATTGTTTTTTGAATCC
>JAOUPN010000018.1 GCA_029879905.1 Nitrospira sp.
AGGCGTATGGGACCATCGATGAGTTGAACTCGATCGTCGGGGTGGTGCGTGTCATGAACGCCGATGTCGTGGTGGATAACCCATCGGCGAAGCGACTCGAAGACGAGCTGCGGTGGGTGCAGAACAAATTGTTCGATGTCGGGAGTATTCTGGCAACCGCGCCGGGTCAGACCTTCGAGAACATGCCGCAGGTGTCGGCAAAGGATGTTCTGCATCTTGAACATGTGATCGATCAATGCCAGGAAGAGTTGACGCCGCTCAAAGAATTTATTTTGCCGGGCGGCGGCAAGGTGTCCGGGTTTCTTCATCAGGCCAGAACCGTCTGCCGAAGGGCCGAACGGTTGTGTGTGGCCCTCTTGAAAACGGAGTCGGTGGACGCGGCGATCATCACGTTTCTTAATCGGCTGAGCGATGCCTTGTTCGTCTTGGCCCGCTGGGTATCCAAGACGCAAGGTGAGCCGGAGTTTTTGTGGGAACGGGATATACCTACGGACTCTAGATAAGCATGTATGCTCCTCGCAAGTCGAGGTGAAGGGGAGTCAAGGATGAGGGCGCGGGCACTCGCGGTACTTGGAACCGGATCGGATGTGGGGAAGAGCGTCATTGCGGCGGCGCTCGGTCGCCTCTTGTTCCGATCCGGTATCCGAGTGGCCCCTTTCAAAGCGCAAAATATGTCCAACAATTCCTGCGTCACGCAGGACGGGAAGGAAATGGGGCGTGCGCAGGTGTTGCAAGCACAGGCCTGCGGGGTCAGTCCCCATGCCGATATGAACCCGGTGTTGTTGAAGCCCGAGTCCGATCGCACGGCGCAGATCGTCGTGCAGGGGACGGTGTGGGGCAAATCCGATGCACGGGACTATTTCACGCACCATGAGGAATTGGCGCGACGGGTTAAGGAGAGTTATGACCGGCTTGCGACGTCGTTCGACATGATTGTCATTGAGGGAGCGGGCAGCGCCGCCGAGCTGAATCTGCGAGATCGCGATTTAGCCAATTGGTCGATGGTTGAGACGGCTGATGCTCGGGTGGTGTTGGTGGCGGATATCGATCGGGGTGGTGTCTTCGCCCAGGTGATCGGTACGTTGGACTTGGTCGAGCCGGGGGAACGGGCGAGAGTGATCGGAGTCATCATCAATAAGTTCCGCGGCGATCCGACCCTGTTCGAGGACGGCGTACGTATGATCGAACAGCGCACGGGAATCCCGGTATTGGGCGTGGTGCCGATGCTGCAGGATTTGGTGATTGATCAGGAAGACAGTGTGGCAGTCGAACGTGCGACACAGCGAGCATTTGATCCGTCATGTATCAATGTGGCGGTGCTCTTGGTGCGTCGGATGAGTAACTTCACGGATGTGAAACATGTGGCGGCGGAGCCTGATGTTCGTGTGCGCTATGTGACGCAGCCGGATGAGCTTGCCGGAGCCGATGTGATTATCATTCCCGGCAGCAAAAATTCGATGGAGGATCTGCATGCTGTTCGGGAAAAGGGATTTCCAGATGCCTTGCGTGCACATGCGAGTTCAGGGAGAGAGATCATCGGTATCTGCGGTGGGTTTCAGATGCTGGGACGCGAAATTGTTGACCCAGACGGAGTAGAGTCCGGCGGATCGGTTCCCGGGATGGGTTTGTTGGATGTCTCGACGGTGATATCTCCTGTCAAAACGACAGAGTTGGTGGAGGCGCAGGCACTCCATCTCGCTGATGGGAGGCAGGAGTCTGTGAGCGGATATGCGATCCATATGGGGGTCACCCGTCCGGGAGATGTCCATCCATGTTTTCGACTGTCTCTTCCCACCGGTTCGATCGATCAGAACCTTTCTCCGTCCGATACCTTTGACGGCGCGGTCAGTCATGACGGTCTGGTGTGGGGCACCTACATTCATGGTGTATTCGACCGTCCGGGTTTCCGGCGGACATGGCTCAACAGCATTCGACGTCGCAAAGGATGGGATGCCGTGGGGCTCGACATATCAGAGGCGGTTTCCCGCCGCCTTGACGGGGAGCTCGACCGTTGGGCTGATCATGTCGGACGGCACATGAATTGTGAGCCGTTGTTCTCTGTCATGGAGAACAACGGGGGGATCATCCAACAACACCCTGTACATACTATTCTGCCGTAGTCACCAATAGGTTACGAAGGTCGAGCAACTATGGCTTCCTGTAGGAACAGGTGAAGCCAAGACGTTTCATGGTCTTCTCTTTCCCCTAGGTAGGGGAATGTTTGTTCAGTCCGCCGCACAGGTGTTCTTCCACCCGCCTTTGCAGGAAGCCACGGCCAGAAGGTCGTGGAGGAATGCGCAGCGGGTGTCCTCCGAAGCCTTGGCGAAGGAGGACACGCTTCGGCGAGGTGTCGCCGAAGACTCAAGAGGGGTCACGGCTGGAAGGCCGTGGAGCTCCATCCTTCTCCGGCGTCATGGAATTCATGCCGGTAAGTTTTTCTGCCGGTATTTACCGATTTCTTGCAAACCGTCGGCAACTCGATACACTTGCCTGAGAATACAACCCGGTTTCGATAACGAGGCCGGAGGAGGCTCTATGAAACTGCTTGCGTCTCTGCTGGCCGTGGGAGTCATGTTGCCCGGTTTCTTCTGGGAATCCCCGGTTCATGCTAAGACGGTTGATGATGCCGAGACGGCCGAATTGCTGACCATTCTGCTGAAAGTCGGTCGTACCGTCGTGTCTGAGCGCCAGGGACTCATTAATGACGCGACAAAGGCCGACAAAGGTTTCACGGATGCCGTGGCTGCCCGTGAAATTCTGGAACGATTCAAGTCCGATACGCAGATTGATCTTACCGAGTCGGCCGGTGTGCCGCGCAGAGAAGTCTTGCTGGCCATGGTGGAGTCCCAACGCGAGGTGATACGTGATGTCCAGCCGGTCATTAATAAACAAGGTATCGGGTTTAAAGGGTTTGTCCCGTCCTTGTTTGCCAGGAAAGTGGGACAGAAGCTGTTTGCCAAGACCGGTATCAGGGTGAAATTGACGGCGGTGGACTCCCGATATCCCGGTAATCAGCCGGATGACTTTGAAGGCGAAGTCCTTAAGGTATTTGCAGATCCCGACTATCCAAAGGGAAAGCGATATGTCAAACGGGCGGTCGTCGACGACGAGCCGGCCGTGCGTGTGATGTATCCGGAATATGCGGAGGCGACATGCCTTATGTGTCATGGAGATCCGAAGGGAGAACGGGATGTGACGGGGATGAAAAAAGAAGGGTGGAAAGAAGGAGAATTGGCCGGAGCGATCAGCGTGGTCATGCCGATTCGTTGAACATATTCGTCGAATTGCAGACACTGAGACGAAGGGATAGGGGTGTATGAGTAAGATCGTGGTTGTCGACGATTCCTATGCAGAGTTGCAACTGATCGAGTCCTACCTGAAAGCCGCACACCATACGGTCGTGTCGTTTTCTAATACGGATCAGCTGGAGGACAAAATTGCGACGGAAAAGCCGGACCTGATTGTGATGGATGTCGTCATGCCGGGGCGAAACGGATTTCAGGCATGCCGAGATTTGAAGAACGACGACCGGTTCAAAGGAATTCCTATCGTGCTCTGCACCTCCAAGGGAAACGAAAGCGACAAATTCTGGGGGCAACAGCAAGGAGCCAACGGGCATGTGGTGAAGCCCTTCAAATCCGAGGAGCTGCTCCAAGCCGTCAAGCGCGCATTAGGGTAACGACAATCGCGGTATAAGCGGTATAAGGGGTAGGAGGCAATGGATCCTCTGGTTCAGCCGGTACCGGCCGGTATGCATACGAGTTCGGGTGCCGTAGGGCAGACTATTCCGTCTCGATGCTGTCTATTCGCAATCGGGCAAGAAACTCTTGCGGTGGATCTGAAACATGTCCGCGAGGTCTTCCGGGTTGAGTCGATTACGCCGGTTCCAGGGCTGCCTTCGGTCTTGTTGGGAGTGGCCAATCTTCGAGGGACCGTCATCCCCCTGGCGGATTTACGGGTGTTGATGGGGATGCAGAGGCTATCTCGACCGAAATATGCGGCGGTCGTCGGTCAAGGGGGTAGTCAGATCGCAATTATTATCGATGATGTGCCGGAAATTTTGACGTTGGACGGAGGGGATTCCCAGGAAGAGATATACGTGGAACCCGTCAGGACGTCTTCATTTCTCTCCGGGCGCCTCCACGTCGCCGGTCGGACCGGTGGCTTGATCGAGGTTTCCAGATTGTTGGCAGCAGTGGAACATATGCATGATCAGGATGGACAAGGGGTGATGATCGGCAGCACGTACGCCGATATGAATGAACGAGCCGTGACGTCGGATGGGGAGGAGAATGGCCATGGTGAGGCATAGTCGGTCGGCAAAGCAGTCGATGGGATCCTGGTTTCACAATCTGAAGACCCTGCACAAATTGATCATCGGATTCTCGTCCGTGGGCGCGATGATGATTATCGTCATTGTGATCGGTCTGATCGGGCTTAATCGGCTGAAAACCGAGCTACAGTCCATTTACGACGGGTCGACCTCAGCGCTGTCGAATGTCGGGGTCAGCAGTACGAATCTCGGCTTGTATCACAGCGCACTCCTGAATACCGGGCGACATACGAGAAAGGACGATTTCGACGATGCCGTGGCTCCACTTGCCGATTTGAAACGGCAGACGCTCGCTCCTCTTGAGGCATATGAGGCTGCCGCTTCGCATGAACCGGCGTCTCCGGACCAGGAAAAGCGCGGAGTGACCGTGCTTCGACAGTCGCTCAAGGACTATTTTACGGCGGCGGAGGGGGCGGTCGGCGCGTTCAACGACGGGTTCAGTGATTCGCTCACCGATGAGCAAAAACAGGCGATGCGGGATTTGGGCCATTTTGCATTGGCGGTAGATGTCGCAAATAAATACAGCAAAGCCACGATGCAAGTGCGAGAGCTGATGACCGCGGTACGGCAGTCGGCCAAAGATTTGAATGAGAACGGGCAGGCGGAGGCGGACTATCACGCCAATGCCGTCTTGATCGGAGGACTGTTTGCGCTCCTGCTCGGGGGTGCCGTCGGGTTTATGTTTGCGCGCAATATGGCCCGGAATATTACCCATGTGGCCGACGTGGCCGGACAAGCGGCTGCCGGTAATCTTCAGGCACGAGCCAAACTGGAGAGTCAGGACGAAATCGGACACATGGCCAAGGCCTTCAATATCATGCTGGATCGAATTACGTCGCTGGTGTCTACCGAAGAAGAGCGGGATACCATGCAAAAACGGCTGATGCAATTTCTTGTGTTGGTATCGGACGTCGGAAAGGGTGATTTGACGAAACGCGGCGAGGTGACGGCCGATATGTTCGGCAACCTGGCGGACGGATTTAACTTGATGATTCAGCGATTCTCTCAACTGTTACGGCATGTGCGGGAGTCGGCCGATCGTGTCAACCAATCAGCCGGCGCGTTGCGGGATAACGCGGGACAAATGGCCGGAACAGCCAGACAACAGGCAGAAGATTCCATGAAGGCTCTCGGCGCGGTCGAACGGTTGGTGATTTCAATGCGCCAGGTTTCGGAAATTGCGGGAGCCTCATCCGAATCCGCACGCGAAGTGTTGCAGGCTACCGAGCAGGGGAGGGTTGCGGTAAAGGATACGTTGCAGGATATGGAGCGTATTCGGGCTACCGTGCAGCGGATGGCAAAACAAATCAAGTCGCTCGGCGATCGGTCGTTGGAAATTTCGCAAATCGTCTCCACCATTCGGGAAATTGCCAACCAGACGAACCTGTTGGCCTTGAACGCTGCTATCGAAGCGGCCGGGGCGGGTGAGGCCGGAGCGCGGTTCGCCGTCGTGGCGGACCAGGTGCGAAAATTGGCGGAAAGTTCCACGCAGGCCACCAGAGAAGTCGGAGACCTGGTCAGGGTGATTCAGGGCGAGACCCAAAATGCCGTCGTGGCGATGGAGCAGGAGACGCAAGCCGTGGAGGCCGGATCGGCTTCCGCGCTTCGAACAGGAGATGTGTTCCAGGCGATTTCGGCGATTGCGGAACGGTCCGCGGAACTAGCACGGACCATCGCATCGTCCGCCGCAGAGCAGGCTTCTTCGACGGATCAAGTCGGTCGCTCGATCAAAGACTTCACCGGAGGCGCCATGGCAACGCAGCAAGCGACCGACCGGACACATGCGACCGTCGAAGATATGGTGAAACTGGCCGAAAGTCTGACGGCATCGGTGTCCCAGTTCAAACTGGCATAGCGATCTCCGCCGTCCGCTGACCGAGGAAGGACTTCGGCATGGAGAGACGCTGATGAGTTCGGAGTTCGACCAGGAGAATCTGCTCAATATTTTCGTCACTGAAGCGTCGGATGGGATGGTTGCCTTAGCCAAGGCTCTCTCGCCCGACGACGGTGGTCTTCCTACGCCCCAGCATCTCCACGATCAATTTATCATCGCCCATCGTATTAAAGGCGCTGCGGCGCTGTACGGATACGACGGCATCGCTAACCTCTGTGAACGGCTGGAGACGCTGTGTGAACAGGCGGCCGTTATCCCCGAAGACCGGTGGCCTGCGGTGGTGGGTGCGATGCGGGAGATGGTGCAGGGTATTCAGGACATGGTGTCTGTGGTCGGTAACGGCGGGAGCGAAGATCCCGAGCTGATCGAGCGCTGTCAGGCACTATTCGTCGATTTGTTTCCCGACGCCGAGAACATGACGGCTTCCGCGTCGACTGCTCCGATGGCGGCACAGGAGTATGTGTCGCCGGTGCGTGATACCGTGATGCAGTCGTATTTCGTGCAGGAGGCCGAAGCCTATCTCTCCGTGATCGAAGGTATGGTTCCGACGATCCGTGAGGGTTCTCACACAGAGGCCTCTCTCCCTCTCCTCTCTCAGACGACACATGCGCTCAGTGTGGCGGCGTTTGCCGTTGACTTTCAGCTGGTTGGAGATATTGCGCAGAAGATGGAAGGCTGTGTGGACGCCGTACGACAGAACCGGATTCCACTCAATGAGAAACTGATCGATGTTTTGATATCGGCCGTGTCGTCGACTCGGATACTGATACGGCAGGATGCCGCCGCCATAGGCCGATTACGGTATGAGGTGCCTAGGTTGCTTGATGCTCTCGAGCGTCTCATTCCGGGAGAAGTGCCCGTCGAACCGTCTTTCTCGGGGACAATACCTGCTCCTAGGCCGGAAGACTCTGAGGAGGTTGGTGCGCATACCCTTGCAGTTTCGGCCTCTCATGTGAGTGAACACTTCATGGCTGAGCCGGTTCGTGCCGACGAGGCCGTGGAGGAGGTATCGCCGGACGTACATGCGGCGGCTGATCCATTGATTGAGCCGATGGGCATGGTACAGGAAGAGGAGGCACTACCTACCGGGTTTATGGAATCGGCGCCGGAACCACGCGATCTGTCGTTCATCGAGCCGTCTCGTACAGAAGAGGCGGGGGATGATCCCCTGCTTCTGGATTCACTTGCGATTGCTGAGTCGGTGTTGGACTCGGTAGACGCAGTGCCGAGCGAAGAGATGCCTGCCATGGGTATCTCAGAGTCAGTAGGAGCCACGAGCGAGCTGTCGTTCATCGAGCCGTCTCGTACAGAAGAGGCGATGGATGATCCTCTGCCTCCGGATTCACCTGTGGCCGCTGAGCCCTTGATGGAATCGGTAGACGCAATGCCGAGCGAAGAGATGCCCGTGATGGGCGTCTTGGAGTCAGCCGGAGAGGCGAGCGGGTTGTCCTTCACCGATCCGGGTCATACGGAAGAAGTCATGGAAGAAGTGACTTCGGACTTGCCTGTTCCTCCTCAGGCATTCAGCGATCCGTGGCTTCGAGGTCCGGAAACAAAACGTAGTGATGAAGAGGGCAGCGATCAGACTTCAGCCGTCGATGAAGGTGTATTTTCTGAAACGGTCGTTCAGGAGACGTCCGGCACTGTGGAGGATTCAGGCTCGGTGGTGCTAGGGGACGCCTCTGAGGAGCTACGTCCTGCTATCAGCATCAATGAAGTCACATCCTCCCTTCACACGGCATTACTTCTTCAGGATGTCGATGAGGAATCATTCTCACATTTTACAGTGGAAGCGGAGGAACTCCTTATCGAGATGGAGGGGTTGATTCAAATCCTCTGCCTTGATGCGACGGGTGAGTCGATCCAGTATTTCACGCAGGTGACGCGAAGCCTTAGAGATATCGCTGTAGCTGCTGGATTTCAGGTTATGGGTGATATCGCCTGGAGTATGGATTCCTGTTTAACTGCGGTACTGGAGGAACGGATCCCCTTACATAGTGAACTGCTTGATGCCATCGTGCACGGCATCTCCCTGATACGACGTTTCCTTCAGCGGGATCAGCGTTCGCTTGAAACCCTCCGGACGGATATTCCCATCCTTCTTGATATTTTGAGTCGGTTGCGTGGGCAGTCGGTCGAGGATGGATCGACCTCTATGGGCGAGGGGACGACGGAGGCGTGGAATGATTCGGACATTGTCGTTCCTACCGAGGTGGTTTCCGACCCAATTGAGCCCTTCGGTAGAGAGATCCTCGATGTCGGAGATCTGTCTGGTGATGAGCCGGCTGACCTGTCCGTTGAGGGGGGGGCTCTTGTGCCGCCGGCGATCTTGGTATCGGAATCCGATGAGACCAACTCGACGTCCATGGAGTCTGTCGTCGAATCCGTAGGCCTAAGCGAATATCGTGGAGAAGTTCTGTTACAGGAGTCGCCCGAGACGGCCATGCCGTTAGCAGAACCGATTGCGTATGAAACAGAGACAGAGTCCGAAGCGGTTCGGCCGATCGTCGGCGCTGAATATGTCTTGCCGGTCATCGATGAGGAAGTCCTCTCCTATTTCGCACCCGAAGCGGAAGAGTACCTTGCCGTGATCGACGAGTTGGCTCCGGCGCTTCGCGACGCATCTGCCGATGACGATGCGACGCATCGACTGTTTCGTGCGACGCACACGCTCAAGGGGTCGGCCTATACCGTTGATTTTCAGGTGATCGGTGACATCGCCCATCCGATGGAAGACTGTATGATCGCGGTTCGAGAGGGGCGCGTCGGTTGTAGTCAGGAACTCGGTGATGCGTTCATGGCTGCTTCAGCGCTGATCAGGCGAGTGCTTCAGCGGAATGCCTCTGCCGTAGACGAGTTGCGGCATGAGGTGCCTGTGCTGATTACCATTCTCCGTCGGTTGTGCGACGGACAAACGGGTATGGACATTCCTCTCGTGGTACCGGTTCCGGTGTCCGGTGCTCTCTCAACGAACAACGGCCGGGAAGAACGCAGTCAATCGGTTCAATCGGACGTAGTGGAAGCGGCGAGTCCGCCGGCCGATACCCCCACGGCTCACCCTGAAGAGTATTTGTTGCCGGAGCTGGATCCGGAAGTCTTGTCGTATTTTGTGCCGGAGGCTGAAGAATATCTTGAAGCGCTGGAAGCCAATCTCTTGCGATTGGACAAGGACCCGCAGAATACGGAATTGATCAATCAGTTGTTCAGGACGGCCCACACCTTAAAAGGCTCGGCCTATACGGTCGGATTTCAGGCCATCGGCGACCTGGTGCACCATGTTGAAGATTTCATGGGGGCGGTGAGGGATAGCCGGCTTCATGTGTTGCCCGGACATACGGATATGATTCTTCGCGCGGTCGATGTGATCAATGTGTTGATGCGAAGAGATCCGAGCATGTTGGAGAGTACCAGACGACGATTCGAAACGGCACTCTCGGAGTTGATGCAGCTGGAGCAAGGACATGCGATCGATGTGTCCTCGACCGGTCGGGGTGTGGGTGATGTGGATCAGGTGGGGCAGCCGTCCGACCGGATGCCGAATCTCGAAGAGGATGATGTTCGCGCCGCTAAGCAGACGGAAGGAAAGACGGGAGAAGAGCGGGATGTCATCCGTGTCAGTTACGCTCGACTGGAGCGATTGATGAACCTTGTCGGTGAGCTGGTCATCGGACGAGGTCGGTTGGAACAACGGTTGCGGATGTTGGAGGGATTGTCCGATCAAGTTCTGGACTGTAAGACCAGGATGATCGATTCGATCCAATCGTTTTCGGAGAAGCATACCTTTACCTTTCAATCCGCACAGTCCAATCCGGATGCTGCCGTTGTTCCCCAAGGGAATCGTGGTTTCGGTGATTTCGGCGGGTTAGAACTCGACAAATACGACGATTTCAACATCTTGGCCCGCCGTATCGGCGAGGTGAGCGCCGATATTACCGAAGCCATGGCTCAGTTGAGCGGGTCTATCGGCCGGGCTCATGAAGATATGAACACCTTGCAACAATTGACCAGAGTCATGCGTGACGAAATCGGCCGGGCGCGTATGGTACCGATCGGCACTCCGTTTACGCGATTTCGCCGTGCGATTCGAGAAACGGCCAGGGCCTTGGATAAACAGGTGTCGCTGGTCACGTCCGGTGAACATACGGAGGTCGATACGGGAGTGGTGGAGGGGTTGGTGGATCCGCTCGTCCATTTAGTCCGTAATGCCGTGTATCACGGTATCGAATCGCCGGGTGAACGGATTGCCAAGGGTAAACCATCGGCCGGAACCATTTATTTGCATGCGGCGCACCGGGGGAATTCGGTGGTCATTGAAGTCGAGGACGACGGCGGCGGGTTGCCGTTGGCAAAAATTCGTGAAAAGGCCGTGACGATGGGATTGGTCGATCATAAGCAGGCCCATGCCGTACCTGATCATGAGGTGTTCCAACATATCTTTGCCCCAGGATTTTCGACTGCGGAGAAGGTCGGCGATCAAGCCGGTCGTGGGGTCGGATTGGATGTGGTGAAACGGGCGATTGAGGACATGAACGGCCATATCGAGGTGGAGTCCGAGTCGGGTGTCGGCACGAAATTTACCTTAAGCCTTCCGCTTACCCTGCTGATCACCACGGCATTGCTGGTGCGGGTAGGCAATGAGTACTACGCATTTGCGCTGTCCAATATCCATGAAGTGACTGTTCCGACGGCCATGGCGCTGGAACAGATTGCCGATCGCACGCTCCTTCGCATGGAAGAGGAGGTGATCGAGGTCCAGTCTCTCAGGCAGATTCTGTATCGTGAGCCCACTTCTGTCACGGGGGGGATGCCGATCATCATTGTCAAAACGTCGATGGGTCTGTTTGGATTGGCGGTCGATGAACTCTTGGGACGACAGGAAATCGTCATTAAGACATTAGGGACGTTGAAGCCGCTGACACAATCATGTTTTGCCGGAGCCACGATCGATCCGGAAGGCCGAGTCATTCTT
The DNA here is from genome assembly GCA_029879905.1 of Nitrospira sp. Taxonomy (GTDB): domain Bacteria; phylum Nitrospirota; class Nitrospiria; order Nitrospirales; family Nitrospiraceae; genus Nitrospira_D. Next base: position 11,197 of record JAOUPN010000018.1, read on the forward strand.
GTTGTGGACCCCGGTCGTCTGGAAACACGTCAGGCGACCCGTGCGAGCGTATCTCGGACATCGGTTCCGGCCGTTATGACTCCGAGCGATGGAGAGACCGGAGCCTCAGACGATACGAGAGCGACGATTCTCTTAATCGATGATTCGCTGAGTATTCGTAAATTTGTCGGACGGATGCTTGAGTCGGCCGGGTATCCTGTCGATACAGCAGTGGACGGGGACGATGGGATCAAAAAGGCGTCCGAAAAAGCCTATCAGTTGGTCATTACGGACTTAGAAATGCCGAAGTTTAATGGGTATGAAGTCGTGCAGGCGCTTCGAGCCAGACCGCAAACGCGGCAGACGCCCATTGTCGTCATGACGACGAGGGCGGGTGATAAGCATCGGCAATTGGCCTTTGATATCGGAGCTAATTCGTATATCGCCAAACCGGTGGATGAGCGGACATTATTGGGGGAAGTGGAACGGTGGGTGGGAACTCTGTCGGACGGTCCGACATGAGTTCGCGCAAAGATGCGTATTCATTGACGAAGAGAGGATCCTTGCAGAGAATGACCCATTAGACTTCTCTAATGGGTACGGCACACCGGTGTTGTGTGCGTGGGGTGATCGGATAAGGCACAGATTATGTTGAGAGGGTCGAATGGCCATCATCGGAAGCAGACGGCTCGGTCATGGAATCTGATCGTGTTTTCCGTCGGAGGACGCCGATTGGCGGTCAAAGCCGATGAATTACTCGGCATCAATAAGTGGACGGGAAGCCTACCCGGGGCGAACGGGATACCGGTGGTCTCATCTATGGTTCGCATGGATCATGATGAGTTTCCGGTCTTCGATTTGGCCGGGATGCTTCATGTGACGGTGCGTGGAGATGCCTTGCTGTGTCTTATGGCGAAGCATCCCAGCGGAACAGTGGCGATCTGTGTCGATGAAGAGATGCCGATCCTTCATGCGATCGATCCGACGACTGTTCAGCCTTACCGGGGAGAAGAGTTCCCGGTGATCGGGAGTTTTTCCAACGGAGTGGATCAAATACCGATTCTGTCCGTTGCGCAGTTCGGGATAGTGCCACGTGGGTAACGGTGCGTTGTCGGACATAGAAGAGGATATCGTATGCCGAAGATTTTAGTAGCAGACGACAGTATTGCGGTTCGGAAAGTTGCCGAGAGGCTGTTGACGGAGGCCGGTTTGGGGGTGACGCTCGCGGCCAACGGCGAAGAAGCCATGGCATATTTGGCGAAAGATCGGGCCGACGTCGTCGTCTCCGATGTCATCATGCCGGATAAAAGCGGGTATGAAGTCTGTGCGTTCGTGCGAAATAGTTCCTCTCTGGCGACGATACCTGTGTTGCTGATTTCCGGCATTGTGAACGATGAAGTGACGAAGCAGGCAGAGGCCTGTCGAGCGGATGGCGTACTAAAAAAGCCGTTTCAAGGCACGTCGCTCAAAGACAAAGTGCTGGAGCTGTTGGGAAAACAGCAGTCTCAAGCGGCGGAACCGGCGGCGAAACTTGCGGTGGATCTTGGGCAGTCACAGGCGGCGACGCCGGCGGAAGGTGTGAAGCCGCTCTCTCTGGCAACACCTTCTCCGGTTGCTGCTGTGCCGACGACGAACGTCGATATGCCGATACATCAGCCCACTTCCCCCGATACTGCGGTCGACCCCCAACTCTCGCATAAATTGAAGGAAGTCGAAGGACAGCTGCGATCCGAGCAAGCGAGGACCGAAAGCCTGGCCAAACGCGTATTGGATCTCGAAGCGGAGATCGGTCGTGCCAAGGAGACGGAAGCGCTGTTGGAGGCCCAACGGGCTCGCGTTTTAGAATTAGAGTTGAAAGCGTCGGCTGCGGATCTTCAGCTGGTGCGGATTTCTCAATTGGAGGCGTCTCTGAGAGAGGAACAGGAGTCTGCGGAAAAGGCCCGTCAAGAAACGGCCGCACTGAAAGGTGCGTCGGGCTCCATCGCACAATTGGAAGCGACGTTGAATGCCGAACGGGAAGCTGCAGCTCAACTTGTCCACCAGATTTCTGATTTGGAGGAGGCTGCCGCGCGCGGGAAGAATGCTGAGGTGATGTTGGCGCGCGAGATGGAACGGACGAATGAGTACATGGAGAAAGCCGCCGGCGCAGATGCGGCGTTGGCCGTAGCCAAACGGAGAGTTATCGAGCTTGAAGAGGAACTGAACGGCGAGCGGAAAAAACTGGTGGAGAGCGAATTGCAACAGCAAGAGGCCAATAGTGTGTCCACGAAAGTACAGGATATGGAAGCCCTGTTGGCTACGGAGCGTGATCGTAACGCCGTGTTGGTCAGACGCGTGTCTGAAACCGAACAGGTTGCCGTCAATGCCACAAAACGGTTTGAAGAGATGGCTCGGAAGTTAAGCGAAATCGCCAACTTGGCTTCTCAGTTGGGGAAGGGAACCGGAGACTCCTGATTGAAGAGGACGGAGCAGCCGGATGCACATTCTCCTTCTGAAGGACGTGGCCCGTCGTCATGATCGATCGTCGCACATCAGCTGAAAGAATTCGGCGACCTGGCAGGCCAATGTCGGTCGATGTCGTGCAACCTCTTGTTCGGGAGATGATCGCACATCGTGATGTAGGGAATCTTGATACGAGGGGTATCAGTGCTTCTCTCAGTCTTGCGAACATGTCTGGAAATGAACTGAGTCGCTCGCAATCGCGTCTGTCCGAGTCAGAACGAGGATCAATCCTATGCGGGGCCGCAACAAAAGAGCTCAGCCTCCCAAAGACCCGCATGTCGATCTCGTCGGGAGTCACATCAGTGTTATTACGAACCCTCAGGCATAACGCGGGCTAGACCCATGTCCGTCGAACCGGAAGATGAGTTTCAAAAAGAACTGATCGAGGTGTTTGTCCAAGAGGCACAGGAATGGCTTCAGCAAATTCATGTCGCCTTGGACGAGCTTCAACAGGGGCCTGCGCCGGACCGTCACCAGAAACTGGCCCAGACGATCAAAGTCGGCATTACCAATATGGGCGGATCTGCGGCGACCATCGGCTTGAATGAAATCGAACAGGCAAGTTTTTCCGCCATCCCCTTTGTCGAAGCCATTCAGGATCCTTCCGCCACAATCTCCGCCGATGACTTTATCGCCGTCTGTAAACAGCTTGGGCAGATTCATACGCTGCTGACACGGGTGACAGGGGTCGCCTTTCAGGAAGAAGTCTCGCCTGAGCGTCCCGACGGTCTTCCTCTCCATGTTTCGACAAGTGAATTGTTGGAGTCGCTCTCCCGATTCCGCGATGTGCAAGCACAGACGGGAGCGACCGCTCGCCGTCTTTTACAGACGGTCATAGACCAAGTGGAAGGATTGAAGAGAAGCGGAGTGGAGCAATGTGATGTCACGTCCCTAAAGGAATTTCTTGCACGATGGTCGGAAGGGGAGGACGGATTCGTCGAGTTCGTGCAGGCAGAGATTCCTGCCGTACTCGATGAACTCAAACGGCTTGAGCAGGGCACGGGGGAAGCAGGGGTATCTCCGGAGAGACTCCAGGCCGTTGTGGAACGATTGGCACAACTGGTTGCATCGGCGCAGCAAGTCAATGCGTCGCAGGCCGTCATGTTTTTTACTGGCCTGCAGGGGTTTCTTACGATCGCGATGCAGCGGCGGGTTGTGATTGCAGACCGAATGTATCAAGCCGTGGAGGTACGTTTGCGCGAGACCGTCCAGGCCATTCAGGCGTGGGGAAAGGCCGGCCGGGACGAGCGGTCGGCAATCGCCGGTGTCTTAGGGAATTGATCGTGGAGTGAATACAGGCGTCGATGATGACCAGGAGAGAATCATATTCTGCCTGTGTGATCAGCCGATGTAAGAGGCATCTCCCTCGATGAATTTGTATCGCCGGATAGAAGAAGAGCTGATGACGGTCGCAGCGGCGGTTCAGGCCCAACGTCCGTTTCCCATCGAGCGACTTGAATCGTTGCGCGATGGACTGGTGTCTTCTTTGAAACGAAGCGACGAGCTGGTCGTGCATGCGTTGTCGGGGCCTGCCGGCTCTCCGTTGATCACCAATCTGATCAATGTGGGAATTTTGGGAACCAAGGTCGGTATAGGACTAGGATACTATGGTGAAGAACTGGATCGGTTGGCGCTCGCGGGGCTCCTTCATGATGTGGGATTGTTTGCCGTACAGCAATCGCTGTTGACCAAAGTCGGGAGGCTGACTCAAGAGGAACGGGTGATGATCGAGCAACATCCGGCACTGGGATGTGAGCTTGTTCAGAAATTGGGTGTGCAATATGATTGGCTGGCACAAGTCGTCGAGCAGGCTCATGAGCGATTCAACGGAAAAGGATATCCGAATCAGCTTAAGGGGGCACAAGTCGGTGAGATGGCGCAGGTCATCGGGGTCGTCGATGTCTTTGATGCGTTGGTGAGCGAGCGTCCATATCATCGTCGGTTGTTTCCCCATGAGGCCGTGAAGGAATTGTTGGTGGCGGAACGCACGGCTTTTCCACGAGAAGTGCTGAAAGCGCTTGTTGAGCAGCTGACGGTGTATCCGTTGGGGACCACGGTTCGTCTGACGACGGGAGAAACCGCGAGGGTCTGCCGAGTGAACAGTCGGTATCCCCTCCGGCCGACCGTAGAGGTCGTTGAATGCGATGCCGGAGAAGAGGTGGGGGGGCGTCAGATGGATTTGAGTCTGACCCCGTTGCTCTCGATTATTGAAACCGTCAATCCTCCGTCGATCGAGAACAGAGTGATATTCGAACCGCCGACGGAACCTGAGAGGTCAGGATCGCCCGGTGTGGCATCCGATCAGTTTACCGCATTGCTTGAAAGTCTTGATGCCATTGTTTCGGCAATTCGGGGAGTCGTGGCGACAGGGGCGACGGTATCTCCTGCTCACACGGCACAGACTGTCGAGCGAGAGAAGCCGACGGGAACACAGGGTGAAGCAAAGGGGGGCGATGAACAGGCATTGGATCAAGAGATTGTCGGGCTTTTTGCGTTGGAGGCCCATGAATGGTTACGTCAGATTCAAACAGCCCTCAACAAACTCGGGGCCGGAGCGGAAGGTGCTGTGCGCTCAAAGCTCTATGGGTTTACCCTGAACGGGATTACGAATTTAGGACGATCGGCATCGACGGTTCATCTGTCGGATATCGAAACCATGGCCTCGAATCTTCTTCCGGTTCTTCGGGATGTGGGGCGGACGCAGTCTCGATGGACGATGGAGATATTGGGTCCGTTACATCATGGCCTCGATCGTATTGCGGGGGCGGTGCGCCGATTGACGGGAGAATCCGCAGGTCGTGAACAGCCTGTCGACACCCACAGTGCTGGATATTCATTGAGCAGTCAGTATGATGTCGATTCAGGTCGTCATGCCCTCGATCCATTAGCATTTTCTGATAGACCGGAGGCGACTCTGCCGTTGCTCAAGGCGCTACGAGATCTTCAGGAGGCTCGTGCCCGCTTGATGGAACCGGCGAGAGATGTATTGGAATCAGTGATTGAACGGGCTCAGCACGAGGTGGGGGAAGGGCAAGACCACGTTGCCGTCGAAGTGGTGGCCCGGATCCTGCGAGATTTGGATGAAACGGATGAGGAGTTTTTGCAGGAGATCCATGAACGGATTCCGTCCATCATCGGCCGAGTTGCTCACCTACGGGAATCCGGGAAAGTCGGCGGTGTGACGCCTACGGACCTGGATCAGATTTATGTTCACATCGATACGCTAAAGCACCTCGCACGGACGAACGATGCCAAAACGATCGTGCTGCTGCTGCAAGGGATTAAATCCCTGTTGATCAATGCCGCCGATCGGAACGCCGAAGCATTTCCGGAACGGCTGCAGGCGGTGGGAGAACGGATCAAGTGGTTGATCCCTATGACCGAGCAATGGGTCACGCTCGGGCGTCTGGAACGGGCCTCCATCCAAGAAATTCTTCCTGCCTAAGGGTACGCGCCCTCCGAGATCCTGATGCGTTGTGTGTGTCCGTTGACGCATTGAAACGAAGACAAGCTCTCTCTACATGTGACGCCTGTCTTGCAGTTTCCCCTTCGATCATGCTAATCCCCTGTCAGCGAACAACGTTCGACGTCAATAGAGGAGTTTGTCTGTGCCGAAACTTGTCACGTTTAATCATCCGGATCAGGTGTCGCTACAGGCACGTGAATATGTGCGGACCTATATCCTGTTTCCATCGGGCATTATCGGGCTGATCTGTATGGTAGGAGTCGTGGGCGGGTTGGGGTATCAGTTGCTCTCGGCGGATAGTTATACCTGGGATACGTTTTACTATAGTAGCGGTCTTCTGGTGGCTGGAATCATCCTGGGAATCGGACAGACGTCCTACCATCGGTATTTATATAAGGCATTTCCTGAAGCGCTGGCGGCCCGCATGAAGCTGGCAGCGGGTAAGCAGAAGAGCAAGGCCAAAAAGGAGTCGATGGGAGATGTCATCGACCATCCGGGACGGAGTCTGATTCCGGTGGCCTATCTGGTCGGCATCGTGGTGCTCGTCGGCGGTAGCACCATGGCGATTACATATGGACAAGTGGCCCCGTTTCCCGCCTTCATCACTCCTTGGGCGGGATTCTATTGGGCAAAGCTGTTTCTCTGGCGCCGGGTCATCCTGTAGCAGGAGGCCGGCAAAGTCAGTCAGCCTCTTGTCTGTCAGGGTCGGCCCCATGCACCCGCCTTCGCAGCTGAAAAGGGTTGCTTCGGCGGAGCAGGTTCGGCGAGGTGTCGCCGAAGACTCAAGAGGGTCTACGACTAGAAGGCTTTGGGGCTCCACATTCCCTCTTCACCGTCACCGCGATCTCAACCTGTGTGGGTCTGCTCGATGCGGCTATTTCTTGCTGCGAGTCTTTTTAGCGCGAGACGAAGCCTTCTTCGGTTGCTGCTCCAGTGTCGCAATCCTTTCTTCAAGACTCCGCACGAGTTGGTTGAGTTCAGGCAGATGGTGAATGACGCCCTGAACTTTCAGGGCTCGGTCGCGCGGTAAGGCCGGCGTTCCTCCGACAATTTGGTTGGACTCGATGCTGCGGTGCACTCCGGCCTTGGCGGCAATCATCACTTGATCACCGATCGTGATATGGTCGGATAGTCCGGCTTGTCCGCCGATCATCACATGGTGGCCGATCGTCGTACTGCCGGCGATGCCGACCTGTGCGACGATGATGGTATGTTCGCCCACGGTGACGTTATGGGCGATTTGAACGAGGTTGTCGACCTTGGTGCCTTGTTTGATGCGAGTGACGCCCAGTGTCGCACGATCGACCGTGACATTGGCTCCTAATTCCACATCGTCTTCGATAACGACCCCGCCGATCTGCGGAATTTTGTGATGGCGGCCTTGGTGTTGTGCATAGCCGAATCCGTCCGCGCCGATAACCGTTCCGCTGTGGACGATAACGCGAGATCCGAGCACGCACCCCTCCCTCACCACCACGTTGGGATAGAGGACTGAGTCGTCTCCAATTGTTGAATCGGATCCCACGAAAACACCGGGATAGAGGGTCACACGTGCTCCGATCGTGACGCGGTCTCCGAGCGTAACGAACGGCCAGATGGAAGGGGTGTCGCCGATTGTGACGTCGGTTCCTTGGACCACATTCTCCGAGATGCCTCGAGGAACGATCGGACGGGTGCAGAAGCGTTGCGCGACCTGTGCAAAAGCCATGAGGGGGTGAGGTACGACAAGTTGAGGAACGGTCACATCCGGCAGATGACGGTGGACAAGTAATGCCGCGGCACCGACATGGGCTGCAGCACTTGCAGCTTTGTCATTGGCGACGAATGACAATGCTTTGGGGGTAGATTCTCCGAGTCCGGCGAGTTCGAATATTTGGCGCTGTTCATCGCCGTGAATCGTGCCTCCGACGAGTTGTTGGATTTGTGCCAGTGTGACGGGAGTCGGCAGCTGTGGAATGGCCATTGGTCCCTTACCTCTTCGTCTTTTTAGGTGTTGAGGTTTTCTTTGCAGGAGCGGCCTTTTTCGGGGGAGCCGCTTTCTTCTTTGTCGGGGCCTTCTTTGCCGCCGATGCGGCCTTCTTGACCGGGGCTTTCTTCTTTGCCGGTGCGGCTGGTTTCTTGGCCGCGGCAGCCGATTTTTTTGCAGCCGGCTTTTTCGCGACTGATTTCTTCGTTGCGGAAGTCGGCTTGGTTTCCGCTTTAGGAGCAGACTGGCCGGAGGCCAGTCGCTGTTGTACGTACTCCGAGACCGATCCGACGGTGCTTAATCCGGGGAGGTCCTGATCGGGAATCTGTATTTTAAATCGGTCTTCAATTTCAAAGAGTAATTCGATGATGGCGACCGAATCAAGTCCGAGATCGTCCCGCAGGTGATGTGACTCGGTAATGGCGGAGGGATCTCGTTTCAAATATGTGGCAAGGGATTGAACGATCTGAGACGTAACCTCGGTGTCGGTCATTATACGTGCTCCTTCTAAGAAGTTAGAGTCCCGGCAGTCACCTGCGGGAGAGGCTTGAACAGACTCCAATTATTTGGCTCATCCGGGTTCATGTCTCGCGCCCGCGTCGATGGTGGACAATGAATGAGGTGCTCGGTGACGGATATGACGGGAGAGCGATGTTCATGCGACAAATTTCTTTAAGACAACGGTAGCGTTGTTGCTTCCAAATCCAAACGAATTGACGAGGGCTGTACGCACTTTGCGTTCTTGAGGGGAACGGCTGATGCCATCCAATCGGCAATCCGGATCGGGATCATCGTAGTTGGCCGTGGGATGAATATGCCCTGTATGAATCGAGAGGGTGGAGGCGACTGCGCCGAGCGCGCCGGCGGCGCCCAATGTATGGCCGATGAGCGACTTGGTTGCGCTGACGGCAATTTTATCCGCCCGGTTCTTGAACAAGCGTTTGATCGCTTTGACTTCGACGGCATCACCGATGGATGTGGAGGTGGCATGTGCGTTGATGTAATCCACATGAGCCGGAGTCATTCCTGCCGAGTCCAGAGCCAATTTCATGGTGATGGCCACTTCTTCTCCGTCTTCACGTGGGATCACCATATGGTAGGCTTCGCTGGTAGCCGCGTATCCGGCTAGTTCCGCATAAATCCTCGCTTTTCGTTTTCGAGCATGGGCCAATGATTCCACGATCAAGGCGCCCGAACCTTCACCCATGACGAATCCGTCTCGATGACGGTCGAACGGGCGCGACGCGCGTTCCGGTGTATCGTTGAATTCACTGGATAAGGCGCGTAAGGAGCAGAACCCGGCAAAGACGAGCGGGGTAATGCTGGCATCGGCTCCGGCTGCGATGACGACGTCGGCCTGGCCGGTACGGATGCAATGCAACGCTTGTCCCAAGGCATGCGCGCTGGAAGAACAGGCCGTGGAGATCGTCAAGTTCGGCCCCTTTGCTCCATAGGCCATGGCGACGATGCCTGAGGCGGAATTCAGTGTGATGGTGGGAATGAAATTCGGATGCACACGGTTCGGTTTATGGGTTTTAAAAAGCTGGGTGATTTCCCGCTCTCCCATGACCATCCCGCCCATACCGGCTCCCATAATGACGCCGACACGGTGTGGAGACTCTTTCTCCATATTGAGGTCGGCATCGGCCAGGGCTTCCTTGACGGCAACCAAGGCAAACTGTGCATAGCGATCGACACGGTTGGCTTGGTTGGCAGGCAGATATTGTTCGGGTGAAAAGTGTTGGACTTGCCCCGCGACTTGCGATCGGTATTCGGTCACGGGGAATGGGTCGAACGATGAGATGGAGGAGATGCCTGAGCGTCCGGTCAATGCGGTTTTCCAGAATTCGCTGACTCCGACCCCGATCGCAGACACAACTCCCAAACCGGTAATGACGACACGCGCACTCATACCTTGTTCTCCTTGGTATTCCCAGGACCGCCCATTACTTACCGGAAGAACCGAAAGCAGTCAACTGGATTAATGGCGGACTTTGAGTAACAGATACAGCCCGAAGCTGCCGAACAGGATATTGGCCATCCAGCCGGCAAGCATCGGAGGCAGCGCGCCTCCGCGACCCAGTGCGATGGCGACGGAGTGGGTCGTCCAATAACAAAACCCGACGATAAACGCTTGCCCGATGCCCATGGCCATACTGCCGCCGCGTATTCCGCTCCGTCGTAACCCCAGCGCCATTCCGACGAGAACCATGATGATGGTCACGAAGGGGGAAGCCAGGCGTCCATAATAGTCCGTCAGCAGGCGGGCGAATGAGACACCCTCCGGCTGAAATCGCCCGATATAGTTCTGGATGTTTTCAAAGGTCATTGAATCAGACTTGCCGGTCAGTGAGGTGGAGAAGTCATCGGGAATCAGCGGGATCTCAGCCGTATCTTCATCGAAAAACGCCAGGTCGATCGTGTTGTCCGGTCCGAATGTTCGGCGGGCCCCCTCCCGCAACACCCAATTGTTGCCGGTGTAATGGGCTGCATCGGCCTCGACTATCCGGTCGAGGTGAAAGGCGCGGTCGAAATGGAAGAGACGCACCTGCCTGAGGGTTTCCCCTCCGATCTCAATAGATCGGATGTGCATCAAATCATCGGCGCCGATGCGCACCCAAGGTTGCAGCGCCTGCACGGTCAACGGTTTCGGTTTTTTCTCGATGTCGACCAGGCGTATTTCTTCGGCCTTTTCCGTTGCGAGCGGAATGATGGTCGAGCTGAATGCCAGAAGAACCATCGCTACGGCACCGGCAAAGATCAGAAAGGGCGAAGCCATCCAGAGGAGGCTGACTCCGCAGCTGCGGAGCGCGGTGATTTCATTGCTGCGTGATAGGAGCCCGAGCGTCAGCAGTGTGGCGACCAGTACGGCGAATGGGGCGACCTGAAAGGAGATCGCGGGAATTTTGAGCGCAAAGTAGGTCAGCAGCGGGACCATTCCGGAATCATAACGGAGAAACCGTCGAATCTTTTCAAAGAAGTCGATGATCATGTAGATCGACATCAGGCCCGACAGGCACATGAAGAAGATCTTGGCGTATTCACGCAGGATATAGCGAAAGAGAATCGTCATGTTATCTATTGGCGGCTCATTTTGACAAAGAGGGCGATGGTCGCCAAGACAAATACGATGTTGGGCAACCACGCTCCGGCAAAGGGGCTGATGATCATGGTCGTGACCAAAAAATCCCCCGCAATATTCAAGAGGTAAAAGACGACGATGACCCCGACGCCGACGGCGAATCCCCCGACGCGCCCTGATCGTTTGGAGACGATTCCGACGGGAACACCCAGGAGGCAGAATACCAGTGATGCGGTCGGAAAGGCCAAATCCTTATAGTATTCCATCAGGCGGCGGAGACCGGTGGAGTCCTTTTCCCCTCCCTTTCGGATCATCTCCATGATTTGTTCGTACGTCGGGCGCTCTTCGGTCGCCGAATAGGCGCTTTTGGCCAGGCTGATCTTGAGATCGTAATTCGCAAAGGACATGAGACGATACTGGTCGGCACGGTCGGAGCGGGTATGGACGACGCCGTTGATCAGGCGCAATGCAACCTGATTCTTTGTCTGGTCCATGAAGACCTGATAGTCCTCTGCAACGATGAGGCGAGGGTCCTGCGGAGCCCGTTCATCCGATACGAAAATGCCTTTTGTCGGTCGGCCTTGAGAGGTGTCCGGGACATAGATGACCATATGCGGAATCGGCTCATTGAAGGTGCCATGTTCCAATGCAAGGACAAGTTGGTCCTTGAGGAGATTGAGTGCCACTTTCTTGAGATTCAACGAACTCCAGGGTTGTCCCCATTGTGATAGGACCAGCGTCAGGCCGAAGACAGCTAAGGCGAAGAGCAGAACAGGCTGTGACAGGCGGTAGAGGCTTAAGCCTGCCGCTCGCATGGCGACGAGTTCTTTGTCATAGGATAAACGGCCAAAGGCAGTAATCGAGGCAATGAGTCCTGCAATCGGGAGCGTCAGGACCAGACCCGACGGCAACAACATGGCGATGACCTTGATGACCGACCACAGGCCGACTCCTTTGGAAACCAACAATTCAACCAAGCGCAGCAGCTCGCGCGTCAGCATGACGAAGCAGAGCGCCCCGAGGCTCAGGCCGAACGGGGAGAGTAGTTCGGTAAAAATGTAACGATCAAGCAGAGTTCGTAAGATCACGGGGTTCTTGGCGCGGCAATATGGTGGACACTATAGGGGAGTCCTGCACGCTTGTAAATGTGAACAAGAATCTTCACCCAAAAAAGAATTCCTTGACAGGAGAGAATCGCTATGTTACATGCAGCCCGATTTTTATCGCTGAAATGGGGCTCCGTGATTCATGCAACACGTGTGCTGGTGCCCGTCGGTTTTTCCCGCCAGGTATGTTTCTCATCGCCCAATTTATGCCCCCATCCCCATTGGCGATTGTGTGACTGTTGTGTGTGTATGACTGCGTGTGGGCGTTACGGAAAGGAGGCGCATTGTGAAGACAAAGGGAACGGTCAAGTGGTTTAACGATCGGAAAGGATTCGGGTTTATCCGGTTGGATAGCGGCGAAGATGTCTTCGTTCACTATTCGGCGTTGCAAGGGGATGGCTTCAAAACTTTGAAGGAAGGCGAAAATGTTGAGTTTGAGATCGTGCAGGGGGCAAAAGGACCCCAAGCGGCGAATGTTCTGAAGTCGATCATCGCGGCATCCTAAAGTTTGGAAAACATTGTGTAAATTGTGACGTGGGTCTGTTTCTGTGAGGAGGCAGACCCACGGTATTTTGATCGGAGTCCTGCGGCGTGAGCCTGCCACGCCAAAGGAGACTTTTCGGTTGTGCCGTTCCTCCACGTGTTCCTTCCTGTGGTTTCCGGCGTGGTGGGTGAAATACCTTCCAATTCCTTCATATTTCTCGACAAAATCCGAGATGGCTGTTAGCGTGTGCCTATTCTCAACGGGAAAGGTGTGTCTTGGCAGTCGATCGCAGCAAAGTATTGCAGCAGGCCCAGTTACTCGCCTCGCGGGGACAGTATGACAATGCTGTGGCCGAGTGGAAAAAACTGGCTGCGGAGGCACCCAATGACGGGAGTATTCATAATTCCATCGGGGACCTGCATCTGAAACGCAATGCGGTCCCGGATGCTACTGCCGCCTTTTTTCAAGCCGCAACCGTATTCAAAGCCGAGGGGGCGACGCTCAAGGCCATTGCCGCATACAAGAAGGTATTGAAGTGCGATCCGAGCAGATTCGAGGTCTATCGCCATTTGGGAGATCTGAATGCGGAACGCGGCCTTGTCAGTAGCGCAGTACAAGACTATCTGACCTTGGCAAAACACTATGTCAAGGCGAAGAAGCCGAAAGAGGCCTTGGGCCTCTATCAGAAAATCGTCGCGATCGATCCCGCCAATCTCAACGCGCAGCAACGTATTGCTGAGCTCTGTCTCAAGGAAAACCGACAAGATGAAGCCACGGATGTCTATCTCCAATTAGGTCGAGAACGTTCGGCCCAGGGACAGTACGAAGAAGCCAAGGACGCATATCTTGCCGTCCTTCGGATCGATCCCGCCAACAGTGAAGCCAAACAGTTTGTCGAGAGCTTGAAGAAGGGAAAGACAGGGCCGATCACACCTCAAACGTCCGGAGCATCGGCTTCGACCTCGCACCCGTCGGAACCGCTCGGCCCGCTTGCTGAGGCCGTTCGAAGGATGGACGAAAATCAGTACGAGGGGGCGGAGGCGATTTTAAATCAAATGCTCTCGCGG
>JAOUPN010000139.1 GCA_029879905.1 Nitrospira sp.
ATACGATGCTCAATCGTAGAATCTACGCACGTTGCCTCAATTGCGGATTTTGGATCGACCTCGCCGATTTGCTCAGATTCTTTCATAAAGTTATCGAGAGCGGCTTGAAGGGGAGTAAAGTTCAGGAGACCATGTCATTGTGAGCATGGGATTCCTGGTAAAAGCCGTGCAGGATCTCCGACTCTGTTCACTCCTGATAGGGGGGCGCATGGGGATCGGAGTCTTTGCGATCGGGATTGCCCTGTGCTTCGTGGTTGGGCCTGTGACATCCGCTTATGCCGTAGAAAAGGCGCACTCCAAGCGGAAAGCCCAGGTTGGAAGTCCGACACGGCAGGCCTTGCCGTGGAAACGTGTCCCCGCCCATAGCGTGCTCCTGAAAGATCTAAAGACGGGCCGTGTGCTCTATGAACATCAGGCGGGCAAGCGATTATCCCCTGCGAGTTTGACCAAAATCATGTCGGCGCTCGTCATTCTGGAAAGCGGGCGTTTGGATGAGTTGGCCACGGTCAGCAAAAATGCCGCCCGTGCCCCCAAAACTCATTTGCGGTTGAGAACCGGCGAAGTGTTTCGCCTGGAAGATCTGCTCAAAGCCATGTTGATTGTCTCCGCGAACGATGCCTGCTTGGCGGCGGTCGAACATGTCGGCGGTGATGAACCTCGTTTCGTGGTCATGATGAACGCCAAAGCAGCGGAACTGGGTCTGGCCGACACCCATTTCAGCAACGGGTGCGGGTTCGACGGCCCTGAACATTATTCAACGGCCGAGGATCTGGCTAAGCTCAGCGAAATCGCATTGCGCAATCCGGTCTTTCGGGGACTGGTGCGGGAGGAGCGCGATCTCATCGTGCCGATCAGCGGTCGTCGGCCCTATCTGTTGCACAATACCAATCGGCTCTTAGGTCGCATCCCGGGTGTCGAAGGGGTCAAGACCGGCTTTACGTCGAAAGCCGGACGCTGTCTGATTGCCAAAGTCTCCCAAAACGGGAGCGATCTCTTGATCGTTATTCTTAACTCCAATCGCCGCTGGATCATGGCGAAGAACCTGATCGACTACGGCGTCAAATTCTCCAAGCCCATTCAGTAGCCGGGCACTTCCACGTTGATCGTTGTCTAGCCGACGATCATCCTATTCTGCTAAACCTCCAGGTATCACCGTTTTGCGTTCGTCTCGTACTCTTCAGCAACCTGCTGCACCATCTCTGTTGCCGATTTTCCTGGTTCAGATGCCTAGCGGGAGCGAGTCATTCAGACCGTCAGCTATACTTATGACTGCAATGAGGACAATCACACAGTTCAATCAGTGTGACAGGCTTATCGCGAAATGCGTCATGTAGGCCAGTGTCTAATGGCGAGTGGATGTGCCCATACGTATGTTAGGCCTCATGATGGGCTAGGATCGGCCAGCATCGGCATCTTTCAGTGGTGTAAGAAGTGAAAGTTGTTCGAGCAATTATTCTGTGGCCATTGCGAGCTTCGTCTGCGGTGTTTTGGGTCGTGTGGTCTTTGCTTTTCTGGGGGCTAAGGCCTGGGTGGTTTTACCCATGGGGGGCTCCTCTTTTTTGGGGCGAGAACGATCGGATCGTGATACGCCCGAAGCGCTTCGGATTCAGGCGATTTGGCATTATCTGTCACGATACGAAGCAGCGTACAGAACATGTGCTCTTGCAGACTCCAGCCCCTATTCATGCACTCAGCTTGAGAAATACAGATGAATTGATCGTGAGTGTACATACAAACGGCAATATGTTGTGCCGAGTCTTGTCTTTGCACCACCCGCTTGATTCTCCATTGAGGGAATTTTGTTTGTCCGGCGTAATGGGTCAGAAATTCATGCCCAAGAGCCTGGGCTACATTAAGCAGAGCATAATATGTGATGGGTCTGAGTGTTTTACCGAATTTCGCGCCATCACGGCAGAAGGAGATTTTCTGATCGGCCCACGCTACCCTGGTCGGATCTTGTTAGGGCCGTGCATGTCCGAGCGGGAGGATCTGCTGGCATTTTCTGATAATGACAATATCTATTTGGAGTATCTGTCAACGGGCAAGCAACTCGCCTTTCCCTACGGGAAATCCGGTTTTTGCAACTGGAGTGAAAACAACATCCTGCTTGCCTGTAGCGGATTGGCCAATTGTTTTGTACTGATTGACAGTAGCAGCCGAGAGGCTCATGCAATCAACCCGGTTGTTGGAATGGTGGGGCACGGCGTGGTGTCTCCAAGTGGCAGGTATGTAGCCTACTGGACTTGGAATAAGGATGCATATGATGACGAAGAAATGGCGCTCTATCTTTACTCAGGTCAGAATGGCTCACATCGGAAGCTGAGGCAGTGGGCCATGATAAATGCCGCTCGCTGGGGGCAGACGGAGAGGTATTTGTCTATTTCAGGTGTTAAAAAACGAGACTTGGGTGACTTCAATTATGGGCGTAAGATGAGAAATGCTTATACGCAGGATTGGGAGATTATTGATCTGAACAGAAGCATTTGTGCGCACTCTTAGCAGATTGCGGAAAAGAAAATTAATGGCGGCGGGCTTCGCTAGCTTAAGTATCCTGTAGCGTGCTGAAAAACCGGACCTGCGAATCATGATCCATCCGTAAGCGGGGTTTGGACCGGTCCCAATAACGCTGCAAGGGAATCGTTCGAGTTAAGGCGTCATTTGAGTTATACGTAGGTTCAGTATATGCTGCGTATAACTCAATGGCCTGATGATGAAACGCATACCCCTCGAAACACAGACACTCTACGCCGAGTTTCTTGAGCAGTTGGTGGCATTGCATGCGCGGCGAACGATCGGCCTTGCGCCCGGCTGTTTCACCACCAAGACTGTCAAGGGCGAGACCTATTACTATTTCCAGTACTCGGACCCCGGCGGGGTTTCTCGTCAAGCCTATGTCGGGAAACGGTCGCCGGCCCTGGCTAAAGTGGTCGCGTCCTATGAACAGGACCGCACCATCCAGGCGGCGGATCTGGAACGCCTTGGCCGGCTCTGTGCGCAATTACGGGTAGGCCACGCGCTCACGACAGACCCTGCTTCGTCGCGGATACTCAGAGCATTGGCTGAATCCGGTGTGTTTCATCTTGGCGGCGTCTTGGTCGGGACCCATGCTTTCACGGTTTATGGAAATCTCTTGGGAGTGCGTTGGGAGAGCGCGTATCTGAAAACGCAGGATATCGATATTGCCGGGGATGCCAGGCTGGATATTGCAGTCCCTGATCTCCAGGTGAATGTGCCGGCAGTGTTAGAGAACTTGCAGATGGGGTTTCTTCCTGTGCCGGCACTGAATCGAAAGGAGCCCTCGACGTCGTTCAAGATCAGAGGCCAATCCGTACGGGTCGATTTTCTGACGCCTGCGCATGGAGCACGACGCGGGGGAACTGTGTTCATGAATCGGTTGGGCGTGGCTGCCCAGCCCCTCAAGTTTCTCGACTATCTCTTGGAAGTGCATATTCCCGCCGGGATCATTAATGGTGGTGGAGTCTTGGTGAATGTGCCGGATCCGGCGAGGTATGCCTTTCACAAGGTGCTTGTCTCGCGCTCTCGGAGGATTGGGAGCCAGATGAAGGCGGAAAAGGACCTCAATCAAGCCCTCCAATTGATGGATGTGCTCCTTGATGATCGTCCCGGTGATCTCTCTCTTGCCTGGGACGGGCTACGCCATCGAGGCCAAGGCTGGACGAAACCGGTGTGTGCCGCCCTTGCTACGCAGTGGAAGCGGCATCCTGCCTTGATTAATCGGTTAGTTGATGCGGTTCCAACGCTGAAAGAAGACGGCCTAACATCGCACAGATAGGCGACTACCGCTCAGTCAGCCGCTGGATCATGGCCGAATGGGAAAATATGGGATCGAGCTTTGCTGTCTTGATTATCCTGCCCGCCTTGAAACATCAGATCTGCGAATCATAATCCATCTGTGATCGGGGCGTGGACCGTTCCCGATGACTCAGCAATGGAATCGTTCAAGTAGAAGCATCATTTTCGTTATACGTAGGTTCAATTCAGCCTGTGCATAACGCAAGGTTCCGATAGATTATTCGAATAGGGACATACCCTACGTCAGTTGTAAGGAAGGAGGTCAGTTCCTCCGTCCGATGATGACTGTGCTGGATTGGGAGGAGATTGCTGGTTAACGCGGCGGCACGAATTCGATATTGACGTCCTTGCCGAGGTAGTTTACCTGAAAACCTTGTTTGTCGTAGGACAACACGGCGCCCATGACGTTCTCATCGCCATGGTCTTCCGGTCCCAATAATTTCCGAATGTCATCAGGGCTGTCACTGGTTAGGACGTTACGAAAGATGCCTCTGGTTTTGTCGCTAAAGCGGTTCGTAATGAAGATCAAATCCACAGTCCCATCCTGAATACGGACTCCGGCCATGGGACCGGTCGGTTTCTGTTGATCAATCAGGAAAATAAACGTCGCTTCCTGCTCCGCTTTGATGCCGGAGATCGGCGTATTCACCAGCATCTCGATTGCCGTGGCTTCCGGAACACCCAGTTTGACGCCGAAGAGCGAGATGTCGGGGCTTGAGATCGATTTCGAGGTCGTCACGTCATCTTTGCTCAGCTCATACGGTTCGGCTTGAGCATGAGAGAGAAACCCGGCGAATAGGCCCATGATCACCAGCGCCGGTATCCGTATCGTGCTCAATCCCCTCATTATGTATTCTCCTCCGCCTCTCCGAGTGATGTGATGGATGATGCCTCTGACATTTATTGCAATTGACCTTCATTCTAGCCAAGGGTCGGCCAACCTGCAAGGAACCGGGCGGGCGAACTCAATAAAAACGAAAAAGGCGACCTGTTGAATCCAGGAGGATCAATGCGAGGACGATGATTTGGTAGCGAGTAATAATTCGCCGAGCTTGCGCAGGTGGAGAAAATAGGCCTGGGAGTCGCGGTCGAGTTCCCCGGTCAAGTCATCCAGGTCGTTCAGGCAGTCCTGTACGATCATGACGCGACGGTCATCAAGCCCATCGGGACTATCAAGGTAAAACACCACACAGCCGCCGATGACTGTGTCGAGGGTCATTAATGGGCCTTGCTGTGGGCCGGAAAACTGCGGCCAGTCTTGTTCACGATGTTGCCCCCATGCTTCTTCGATCGCTTGTCGGGTCATCAGATACCTCCTGAACTCATCTCTCCGTGTCTTGCAGCCGGAGTAGAGAAATTACGGATGCAACCCTCGCTGGAGGTGGGCCTGGGCCACCAGGTCGATGCCGCTCATCAGCGCTGCCATTCGCATGGAGGTCTTTCGTTCAATCGAAAAATGCAGCGTGCGGCTGAACGCAGAGGTAATGATCCTTTGCAATCGCCCTTGAATATCCTCCGCACTCCAAAAGAACCGTTGCAGGCTCTGGACCCACTCGAAGTACGACACGATGACTCCACCGGAATTGGCGAGAATGTCTGGGATAATGAAAACCCCATTGTCTTCAAGAATGCGATCGGCATCGAGAGTCGTCGGACCGTTGGCCCCTTCCGCCAGAATCCGGCATCGTAATTCTGCGGCATTGTGAACCGTGATTTGTTCCGACAGGGCAGAGGGAACCAGCACCGTGCAGTTCAGTTTCAGCAGATCTTCGTTCGTGATGGACTCTCCCATCTTGGTGTCGGGAAGGGAGTTCCCGGTAGTATGATACCGGCGGAGCAGCTCAGGAATGTCGAGCCCCTTGGCGTTATAGATCCCCCCGCGTGAATTACTGACAGCGATGACGCGTGCGCCCTCTTCCTGAATGATACGTGCGGTGTGTGAACCCACATTCCCAAATCCTTGAACGGCCACGGTTGTGTTCTCGACGGACAGGTTTAGATGGCGAAGCGCTTCCAACGTGGCGCTCACCACTCCGCGACCCGTGGCTTCGTCTCGGCCGAGGCTGCCGCCGAGGGTCAAGGGTTTGCCCGTCACCACGCCGGGAACCGCATAGCCGACTTGCTGGCTGTAGGTGTCCATGATCCACGACATGATTTGCGCGTTTGTTCCGATATCCGGCGCCGGAACATCCTTGTCTGGGCCGATAATCGGGAAAATTTCCGCTGCGTAGCGTCTTGTCAACCGTTCTAATTCGGCATGAGATAACGTATGAGGGGAAACCTGGACGCCGCCTTTTGCCCCTCCATAAGGCAATCCGGCCAGGGCGCATTTCCATGTCATCCACATGGCGAGCGCAGCCACTTCCCCAAGGTTGACGTCGGGATGATATCGGATGCCTCCCTTTGTCGGTCCACGTGAGGAGTCGTGCTGCACGCGGTAACCGGTAAAGACTTCCACTCGCCCATCGTCCATACGTACAGGCAAGCTGACGATAAGAGAACGTTGAGGAAGTGTCAGCCGTTCTCGTAGTCTTGGGTCCAGGTGCATGGCATCAGCCGCTTGATCGAACTGCGCAACCGCCAAACGAAACGTATGCGTATCAAGCTCTTGCATGACGTGATTGCCTCACTTTATGTGACAGACCCCCTCATGAACGGGATCATAGTCTTTGGTGAAACGGTCCACAGGAATGTCTGTGACGGTTGCCCACTCGATCGCAAACACCTCGCTGAATATGTCGGCAAGATTGTGTTTGACTGTATTGAGAGAAAAGTCGGAATTCCCGAGGTCTCGCATAGACGTCATGCGGCAGTCCGTCAATCCGCAGGGGTGGATATATTGAAACGGTGCCAGGTCTAGATCGGCGTTGAGCGCAAATCCATGCAAGCTGATGCCCCGCTCGATACGGATGCCGACGGAGGCAATCTTGGCCGGTTGAGGCGTCATGACCCATACCCCGGGCTTCTTGTCGATGCGCCGACCCTCGATACCCCAGCGCGCAAGGAGCTGAATAATCACCTCTTCCAGCAGACGAACGAAAAGCCGTGGTCCTGTCGCATAGTCCGTCACCTTGAGGATCGGGTACACGACAATCTGGCCGGGCCCATGGAATGTGATTGCGCCGCCACGGTTGACACGAACCAGGTCTGCTCCAAGTGTGCCTAGGGTTTGATCAGTGCCGAGCCAGTCCGCTGGCCGTGTGCTGCGGCCGAATGTGTAGACGGGATGATGTTCAAGGATAGCCACCGTGTCCGGTGTCAATCCCGATGCGCGCTCTCGGTGGAGACGCGATTGAAGTTCCCATGCCGTCACATAGGGGACGGGTGATGCACTCTGTAACAGCGTACCGGCCCGAGCACAGCGCAATCCTGTAGCGTTGTGATGAGCAAGAGGGAGTGCCAAGGTAGTCGATTCGATCATCGGTCTATCTTCGGCATCAAGGGTGAAATCCCCTTGGTGTGAGGTCAGACATGTCTGTTGACGACGAGGGGTCTTTATTGTGATCCGGTCAAGCGAACAAGAGTAACGGCACATTGTTGCATAATTGCCTGCTGCTGGGAAGGGAGGGACGAGAAGGCAAGGTCTGCGCCTCACCTTCTCAGGAAGTGGTTCCGAACGGTGTTACTTGATGGCGGCGAATAGTTCTCGAATCTCGGTCGTTTTCAGCTTCTTGAGCGCCTTGGCCTCAATTTGGCGGATACGCTCACGTGTGACGGAAAGGCTTTGCCCCACTTGCTCCAATGTGCAGGCTTCGTCATAGCCGATTCCGAAACGGAGACGGATCACGGTTTGTTCTCGTGGTGTCAGGGTGCCGAGAATCCGATCCATCTGTTCGGTCATCTCGCTTCGATGGACATGCGTGTCAGGAGGAGCGACATGCCGGTCGGGAATCATATCGCCGAACTGTGTGTCCCCGTCTCCGACGGGCGCTTCCAGCGCGACCGGCTCTTGAAATGCCTGGACGGTTTCATGAAGTCGTTCCGGTCTGATGTGGAGGACTTTGGCGATTTCCTCCATGCGGGCCGGCCGTCCGAACTGTTGTCCCAATCGGCGGGTCACTCGAAGAATGCGATTCGAGGCCTCGGTCTGGTGGACGGGAATACGGATAGTTCGAGATTGGTCGGCCAGGGCACGGGTAATACCTTGCCGGATCCACCATGTGGCATAGGTGCTGAACTTAAATCCTTTCCGATATTGATACCGTTCGGCGGCCTTCATGAGACCGATATTCCCTTCTTGAACGAGATCGAGTAAGGCCAAGCCTCGCCCGGTATAGTGTTTGGCGACATCTACCACCAAACGGAGGTTGCATCGAACGAGTTCATCTTTGCCCTGTTCGAGAATAAGTCGCGCGGACCGGATGTCCTCAAGTGAACGGTGTAGTTGTTTCTCCGCCGTGGCGGGAAGTTTGAATTCGCGAGTCGGCGATGCGAGGACGGCCAGTAGAGACTGTTCCACCCCGTCCAGGGCCGTAGCCGAGAGTCCGCTCAATCGCTTGACCGATTGGAGAGTTGTCGTCGTATCGGCCAGTGCCGGTGTCCGTTTCGGGAAGGCCAGGGCCTTCACGGCGCGGCGTAACGCATTGCGGACTCGTTGTGTGCCTTGGTCGATGCGTTTCGCGATAGCGATTTCTTCAGCGCGGGT
>JAOUPN010000563.1 GCA_029879905.1 Nitrospira sp.
GCGAATAGTGGGATTTCATGAACTCTGTCTGGAATTTCAAAACGGCAAGCGCCACGGCATATTCGACCTCCGCTTTATTGAAGCCGGTGCCAATCATGACTACGCTCCTTAGCCCGCATTATTCATGACAGTTTGTCGCCCGTTCGACAGGCTCAGGGTCCCGAGCATCGTCGAGCCTTCGACCCCGCTCAGGCTCGATCCCGAGCGAGGCCGAGGGATCGAGGGACGAAATCGCCAAGCCGCGTCGCGAGCCCGCCGCCCGCAGGCTTGTCGCAGCAGCGGATCGGCGATTGCAGCAGAAGTGCTTATGAATAATGCGGGTTAGAGAGGCGTTACGACCGAATTCTCTTGCCATTGATGGGATCTTCCGGTGTGGTGCTGAATCGATCTTCAATGAATACCTCACGTTGTTCGATCAAGAGCGTGAGCCGGTCGTCTCGATGTGAAGGAATGGAGGGTTGTGTCTCCTTGGTCGTGCGTTTCATCATGTGCCCCTCTGTCCATCAGTCTGTGCTTAGGAGCGCGGTGGGCGCTGGTGCGCCCACCGCGATGGCTTGATCGTCAGTAGGCCTTGCTGAATCCTGGCTCGCCGTCGTAGTTCCACAACTTCTGAGCCGCTGACCACCACCATCCTTTTTGGGTGAGAGCGGCTAGGAACGTATTGACGTCCGCGTCCTGCACATCTTTGGTCGCCATGAACCGGCATCGGTACCAATTGACTTGCAGCAGATCCGGACTTACGAAGCCCGGCCAGACCTTCGTGCCTCGGTTCGAAATGAATTCACACTTGAACGGTCCGATGTCGTCGAACTTCGGAATGCCCTTTTCTGTGATGATGTACATATCGATACCGACGAGCTGGATTTCTCTTTTCTTCTTTGTTGCCTTTGCAGTTTCAGTGAATGTTGACATGGGATATCTCCTTGTTCAGTCTGGCACTGAGGCTCAGGCCTTTGCGTGCATCTTGTCCACGATCGCTTGCGCATACTCATCCGTCTTGGCCGTTCCACCGACGTCGTACGTCACATGTTTTCGTTCGTCGAGGACCTCGAACATCGCCTTTGTAATTCGATCGGCCGCCGCCTCCTCCTTCAACCATCGCAGCATCATGACGCCAGAGACCAGCACGGCTGAGGGATTAACTTTTTTCATGCCGGCATACTTTGGAGCAGAACCATGGACCGCTTCGAAGATCGCGCAGCCGTCGCCCACGTTGGCCCCCGGTGCAAAACCAAGACCGCCAACCAGCCCGGCGCAGAGATCCGTCAGAATGTCGCCGTACAGATTCGGGAGCACCAAGCAATCAAACTGTGCCGGATTTCTCACAAGCTGCATACAGCAATTGTCGACAATGATATCGCCGGACTCAATGTCGGGATACTTCTTGGCAACCTCTTTGAAGGCATCGAGAAAGAGACCGTCGGTCATCTTCATGATATTGGCTTTGTGTACGCACCAGACTTTCTTACGCCCGTTGTCTTTGGCCCACTTAAACGCAAAGTCTGCAATGCGATAGGAACCGGGCCAGGTAATGACTTTCAGGCATTGGGCCACTTCATCGGAAACCATGTGTTCGATGGCGGCGTAGGAATCTTCAGTATTTTCACGAAAATTGATGATGTCGATCTTGTCCCACGGTCGCTTGAGGACCGGGATCAGCTTAGCCGGTCGCACGTTTGCGTAGAGGTCGAATACTTTGCGGAGTGTGACGTTGGCGCTTTTGTGACCGGTCCCGATCGGCGTTGTCGTGGGCCCCTTGAGCGCTACCTTGTTTTTTGCAATGTTCTGTACCGTCTTATCCGGCAACAGAGTGCCGTATTTCTCCAGACAGTCGAGACCAATGTCCTCGTACTCCCATTTAATGTTGACGCCGCTGGCATCGATGACCGTCCGGACCGCTTCGCAAATTTCCGGGCCAGTACCCTCTCCAGGTAACATCGTCACGACATGCTGTGTGCCCATTGAAAACCTCCCTTAAGCAGCAAGGGCGATCGGACCATCCGCTCCCCTGTCACCTGTCGTTACTGCAAAGAGGATTCCAGATGAAGGCGACAGGCATCGAGGATAATTCGTGTGAAAAATCTGTAG